>JAIQGE010000015.1 GCA_020072815.1 Terriglobia bacterium
GGAAGTAGTAGAACAGTGACTCGGTCCGGGATTGTTCACCCATCATCTGGTGTGCTCCTCCTGAACATCTCATTAGCACACTTGATGATCATCACCAACAACAAAACCCGGATGTGCAGCCGAGTTTTTCAACAGTCTCATCTGGTTTAGAAACGGCCCTGGCGACTCCCAATGGGCTTGGAATTTCAGCTACTTAGCGCCACAGTTTTGATGAGGTTTTTGGAACGGCAACTTCCGTGTTCCGTCATCCGACCGCGATCGGGGCGCTTGATCCAGCGGACCAGCACTTCCGAGAACCGGACTTCTGGACCCGGATAAGTTACGGTTTGCCCGTGATCCGGGCCCAACGAATGGGGCGCGCGCTCACACCGCCTTGTGATGGTCGGCCTTTCAACGTCTTCACAATGAAGAACATCGGGTGAGCTGCAGTTGCCATAAACGATGGTCTTCATGGTTCAGGCAGCATCCTCGCGAGCGCCCTTGATCAGCGTCCAGAACACGAATCCGCCCTCCCCAAGGGCTTGCGGCAGCGTTGATATCTGGGCGACGATGCTTCCGTAACCCGGGAGGAAGAAATACGTCAAGGCGTCAATCACGTACGAACACCCGGCGATGAACACCAGGACGCCGAGCAGACGGGGAAGGAAGCCGGACTTGTAGACGAGAATCCCCAGTGGCAGGAGCCACAGACCCCAATACATTACGGCCGCGTGTATTCCCTGGTTTCGCAAACCAAGGAATCCCAGTGTGAGGGCATCGAGCTGCCGTTTGTCGAAAGCGGACAGGTAGCTGGCCCCGCTCGTCAATACGAGTGGGCCAGCCAGCACCACCATGTTGACGAACCCGATCGCAACCATGCCGAACACGAACCCCACCAACAATCGGGCCTGTTTGCGGTCCACGTCCTTGAACAGGTCATACAGGACCATTGCCATCCAGATGGCAAAGACTCCGCACATCAACTCGGCGAAGACCCCGAGCCGGTACAACGCCGGGGACGCCTCAATCCGGCTCGCCGTCGCCGCCGCGTCCCCCCGGACGAAGAAGACGTAAGGGATGTACACGAGCGTGAATGCACCGGGCAGGCTCATCGCCGCGTAGAGCACGCCGCCGAGTCTGGCTGTCTGTTTGCGTGACATCACTGTTGTCTCCCGTCTTCCGTTAGTCGTCTTTCAAAACCGTAGTTGCGATAGGCGATGGTCTTAGTGAGCGATTGAATCAGCCTGCATGCCGCGCTGCGCCTGAGCAACCGCAGAACAGACCGTGAGGAGGTTATTCCACCCTAGGAATAGGGTGCGCTTCGTCCTGGAGACAGATACGAGAACCGGAGCCCGACAGTTCTACTTTTCTTTGTAGGTGAAAGTTCGGACAACGGCTCTTCGTGACCAGTCGGCACACAGGCTATCTTATCTCAATGGGAGTTCAGGCCCACCTGCTCTGCGGACGGCCAAGTCCTGGTTAGTCGGCTACACGGAAGCTATCCACAAACGGGCTTGGGAGACATCATAGGCGATCTCCCACAAGCCGACTTCGGGCCCGGAATAGTTTCCCGATGGCCCGTCAATGTTCCAGGATCGTGGATTGTGCCTGCAGAATCGTTGGTAAACACATGCCGACTTCTCGGTACAAACTCGGCCAATTGCCTCGACGCCCGGTTGTGGACCTTGCGCGCGGGAGGCTTGAAAAGGCAGCAGAACGATTCAGCCGGGAGTATGATTTCGGAGAAATGCGCGTATTGGTCAAACTCATCTTCACTAGTTCCTTGGCTCTTTCGCTGGGCGCTTGCGCCCATCGGGATTCACCTTTTTGCGGACAAAAAGCTGACAACTCAAAGGCAGTTCGAAGCAAGTCGACGCTGATTACAAAAATTGAAGGAGATGCCGTTCACGTCACCGATTACCTGGGCGCGGAACGATGGATGCAAAAGGAGATTCCCTACGAGTCCTGGAGGCATGTTGCGGATCGGTTGTCCCGAGACGTTATCTCTAACACTTCTTTTCCTCCCCGGAACCACGGTCAGCCCAGTCTTTTGAAGGAAGACGGCTACAGAAAAGAGATGACCGGCGTTCTGCAAAAGCCGTTCCGGTTTCAATTTGTTTCTGGAAACCAGGTTGACGTGCTGGTCAACGGACCGGCTTCTTTCGCTAACAGAAAAGAGCTGATTGAGCAGGCCCGCGAGTCAATCTACATGTTTGCGTGGGCCTTCTATGATGATGGGACAGGTTGGGAATTCGCCGACTGGCTTATTAATGCCAAACTGAAACGTCTCTGCGAAGGCGGAGATTTGGATATCAAGATTGTGGTCGACGGCAATGTGGCCAAGGAAATCGGTTATCGGGACGTCCTCAACTATCTGGAAAAGTATCCCTCATTTTCCAAGAGCCCGATTCAAATTGTGCGCCTCAAAGACAAGCGGGACCCTTACATGGGAATGCATCGCAAAGTGATGATCGTGGATCGTCAATACATGGTCATGGGTGGAATGAACGTGGGAAACATATACAGCCACTTGTACCCGGACAAAGGTGGCCGCTGGAGAGATACGGACATTTACGTCAGAGGGCCTGCGATCAATCAGGCGCAAATGACGTTTGTCGATGAATGGAACGAGCAAAGGGGCCGGAAGGAATTAACTTTTCTTCCCTATGATTTCGGAGCCCCTTCGGGCGAAGGTCTTTCCATGATTGTCGATCATCAGCCCTTGCGGGATGACAACATTCATATAGCGACGGTGAAAGCTTTCTACGGCGCCTCGCAATCGATCGATATTGAGAATGCCTATTTTATTTTGGACGCAGTCATGGAAAGGGCGCTTGTAGACGCCCTCAAGCGGGGGGTTCGCGTAAGGATCCTTTCGAACTCCAAGGACAGCATCGATGAGCCGGTAATGACGGTCCCGATTTTGCAAAGTCTGGCACGGCTCAAGAAGCAGGGAGCGGAAGTCTTCACGAAAAAGGTCTATGACGGCTCAACGACTTTGCACAGCAAGTTCCTGTTGGTCGATGGAGTCTTCTGCTGGATTGGAAGTTACAATTTTCATCCCCGGTCTTACCGCTACGAGCGGGAGATCGTTTTTGCCTCATTCGATGAAAACCTGGCCGCGCAATTCGGCAAAATCTTCGCGGAAGATATCGCGCCCGAGCGAGCCACTAAGCCGTCTCTTGAAGAACTGCGCAACGTCAAGAGCAGCCTGCTCAACAAAGAGGTTAGCTCGCATTTCTTCGATCAGCTGTGATGCGTTATTCCTGCCGTCCCATCCTTGTGCCTTTGACATGTAGGCTCATTTCCCAAACGAGAACCTCTCTAAGAGGGGGTGCTAGTTACTCGTCCCCCCCAGCTTCTTCTCCAACAGGAAATACATTGCGGGGATCAGGGCGAAGATGAAGAACGAGGCGTAGATCGAAACGTAGGCCAGCGGAACGGAAAGCAGGTAGACGTGCCGGAGAGAGCGTTCTTGTGCTGGATGTGCTGATGATATTCGGTCATGGCGGAAGCGGATGAGGGAGGCGGTCGAGGCGGCTTCTGTGCGAGCAGTCGGTCTGCGAACCATCGCGACGACCCAAAGTGGCCTGCGTCAATTGTTCTGCGCAGAGCTCCGTTCCCGTTTCAGGACTCTGTACATCACCAACAACGGGGGGAACCGTCTCGAACAATAAATACCAGGGGCCGTCGTTCGACCTCCGTATGCAATTGACACTCTCTAGTTTGATGCGAGTTGTGTGTTGTGGTCTCCTGGGAATTGAATTTTTAAGTTCATTGTCATTCGATTCGTTTCTGTGGTGTGATCTTACTCTCAGGCGGCGGTGGCGAGTATTGAAGTGTTGGAGTGTTGGAGGGACAGTTGTCCTAACCTTGGAGGCTTTTGATGCGACTGATCGCCTGGAATTGCTGTATGGGTTTTACACGGAAAGCCCCGCGACTCTTTGGGCTCCAACGGGCCCTTGAGGGATATTTGGTTGCCGTTGCTGTCTGTGATCAGAGAGGCAAAAGCCAGCTGGGAACAGTACTGGTCGCCCCCATGCGTATCGTCGAACATTGCGGGGGTTGCCGGGAGCTGAAAGGCCGGACGATGGTTGCAGGAGCAAGTAAGTCTCCGCAGTTGTTGAGGTTAGAGGGGTGGGCGAAACACCACCCTGGGCGCAAGAGATGTTGATCTGACTCGTTTGCCTCTCTTAGAAATGGATTTTTGCTGTTTCCTGTCGATCAGGATAGTCGGTACTCATATTCCGGGTCCTCGCTTATTGCAGAGTGAAGTCAACGGCGCTATCGCTGCTAACGGTGATTTTCTTGGATTGGACTTTTTTACCCTCGTGCCAAGCGGTAATTGTGTATGGACCGTCGGGTACGTTAGAGAGAGTGAAGTCACCGGCTGCGTCGGTCTCGGCGAAGTAGGGAGTGGGAGACACGATGACGAAAGCCGACATTTCAGGGTGCGCGCTGCAAAGCAAGGGGACGATACCGGGGTCGGTAAACTTGAAAGACCGTTTCTGCCCCTCCGGCCAAGTGCCCAGGTTGTGGGTCTTCTTCTTGTCCCCGGAAATGGACGGCCAGAATACGTTGTGTTGTACTTTGTCGCTGTTCAGGAACTCGACCGTCGTCCCCACTTGGACCACCAGCACGTGCGGCTGGAAGAGCAATCCGCGTTGGTCCATGGTCACGATCTTTTCTGCGGGCTGTGGTGCAGTGCTTTCCAAATAGACTACTGACTTGCCCGGAGACACTTTGCCTTTGATTGAGCCGGCCATGCACAATTGAGACGCGACAAGGGCCAAAGCAATGACCTGGAGTGAATATTTGAGTTTCATTTTTCCTCTCTTCAAGACTACTGGCTGCAAATCCTCAACGGCCTCTATCGCCGAGCCGCATATTCGGCAAAGTAGATTGCCGCGATCTCTTCCTCAGTGAAATACGGGTAGGCGGGCATCACATCCCCCCCTGTTTTTTTCATCACGTCGCAGGAGCCATATTGGACCTGGTGAACAACGCCGCTGAGAGAGTGCCCTCTCGGGATGCTGGCGAGTGACGGAATGGTCCCCTGCTGCATGCTCGCGTGTCCAGCGCCTGGACCGGTGGCGTCGTGACATATGTGACAGGTCCCCCTCTCGATGTGCTCGCCCACCCGGGCGGCGGATTCGGGAACAAGAAGACCATCACGTTTTGTCGGTGGGACCCCAGCCAGCTTCTCCAGATGACCCAGCAAAGCGTCCACTTCATCTGCGCGCAGGTACTCAAAGGACGGCATGCTCTTTCCACCGTGTTGAAGCCGGTCGCGCAGGGAGGTGTCTGCCATTTCGGTCACCTCGTTGATCATGTCGTCATCCACATCGATTCCTCTCGCCGTCAGGCGAGTTCGCGTCAATACCGCGGACGTTCCCTGGACGGGGCCCAGCACCGAGTTGATTTCCGGCGTTGATCCTTTTCCATCGGGTCCGTGGCATCCCTGGCAATTCCAGCGGTAAAGATCAGCTCCCGTCACCACGAATTTTTCATTCAGGATTTCCGAAGATTGTTCCGGGCGGGCGCGGAACGTCGAGAGCAATCGCTGGACAATCGGTTTCAAGTTGTCCGGCCCTGCAGGAGTTCCCGTTGTAAGTCCCGGCTTCTGGTCGGTGGCGGGAACGGGCCCTCCTGCTCCCACCTGGCCCATCTGAGTTTGTGAGACTGTGAGCCCAAGATGTTTCAGCCAGCTTGGCCCCTGCACGGAAGTAGTGGGGAGCTCACGGGGTTTTGCGTCCGCAATCAGCATCTTTCCCGGTTGCTGCGCGCTCCCCTGCCCCCCGTTGGCTTGCATGTTTTGCCCTGAAGCGGAAAGCCGGAACCCGGCCACTGCCAGGGTCGCGGCGAGTACCAAAACAACATAGATCATCCGGTTCATGAAGTGTGGCCTCACTTGCTTTGGAAATTGGACTGCAAAGCGTGGTGAACATTGAGCGCCTGGGGTGTGCTTAATGTTACGGTTGATGACGCAGTCAATGCTGCGGTTGATGATGCGGCTAACGGCGTCTGGATCGATGCTGGTTCTGTGTCCTGGGAAACGCTGCGCATTTTCCATAGGATCAAGTATCCAAAAGTGTAGATAAATGCCGCCCACATGGTGCCGTAGAACGCCAGAAAAGGAACCGTGATAGACGGGGTAGCGAAAGGAGTGATCAACACACCGGTTTGAGGCAGCGAAGGCAACGGTCGTGCGCCGAAATCAACAGTGATGTTGAAGTCTGCAGGAGCGTATTCTTCATCGCCGCGGAAAGCCACTTGCACGGGATAGGAACCGTAGCGGCGGTCTTTGATGATCAGTTGCGCCTTGCCATCGGCCAGTGTGGGGCGGCTACCGAACGAAAGGTTGCCGAGACCGGTCTTTACTGAAAACTCCACGGGCTTGAAGCTGATGGGCGCCCCGCTCGCGTCACGCAAGGTGGCAATGACGGCCACGGGAGGCAGTGGTTTCGGCTCGTTTTGAGGTGAGCGGGTGAGCAGTCCATGCAGAGTGAAGAGGCCAGCGTACGTCGAAACACGTTCTTTCCCCACAGGAGCACTCTCGTCGGACGCGGACACGCGGGTCGCTTCCGCCAACGGAACCGTCTTCCACTCCGCAGTGATTGCGGCTACTTTGGTTGGCTTGGGCCGGACTGGGCCGGCAGCGTTCGCGCTTGTACCCCAAAGCAGCAGGGCCGCCAACATCAAGGCTGGAAACACGATTCCCGGTTTCCACCACCGCGCGGGCACAACCACGGCGGGCTCGGGCTGTGCGATCTCCGGTTCCTGCTCGCGCGTCTCCCACATTGATACGATCGGGAACACCTTGGCCATCAACGTGTAAATCAACGCGAAGCCGGCAACCGCGGCCGCAGTGATTGACCACTCCACCCAACTGGGATGGTAGTGTGTCCACTCCCAGGGCAGCCTTTGTCCCGAAGGCAGATAGGGGCTGCGCAGCGTTGGAACAACGATGATGTAGCGCTTCACCCAAGCGCCCACGATCACCAGTGCCGATGAGAACACCACGCCGGGTATGGTATAGCGCTGATAGCGCTTGAAGCCCAGCACGGCGATCATGACGGCCGCCGGAATAAATACGCACATGCTCTGCGCGACCCAGAACAATACGGCATAGTCACCAGTAAATAGGCGGTCCATCAGCATGCGCTCCATTCCTTCCAGCTTGTAGCCGGCGGTCAGGTACTCGTTGATGTTGAAGTACAGATAGATGAGCGAGAACGCGAGCAGCAGCAGGCCCAGTTTGCGGAAGTGCAGATCCTCAACGTATTGTTGCAGGCGGAAAACGCGCCGCAGCACCCACATGGAGAAGATCACGCCGGCTGTCCCGGAATAGATGGCGCCCACGACGAAATAAGGCCCAAAGATGCTACTGTTCCATCCTGGACGCAGGGTCATGGCGAAGATCCACGAGACCACCGTGTGCACCGAGACCGCCAGGGGGATAATGAAGACGGCCATGGAGGAGATGGACTTCTCCAGCAGCGCCTTCTGTCCCACTGTCCCGGTCCAACCCAGCGAAAGCGCGCGATACAGGCGGCGCCGCCAGGAAGAGATCTGCGGGAGTTTGGCCAGAATCGCCAGGTCGGGGATCATGGGGATGTAGAAATAGAGGATGCAGCCGGTCAGGTAGGTGCTCACACCGAGCACATCCCAGATGATGGGCGACTGTATGCGGCCGTAGCGGAACACGTTGAGCAGCCGGTCGGGCCGGCCCATGTCAATCATGACCATAGGCGCGCCAATGCACAGCGCAAACACTGTGATGGCCTCGGCCATGCGGGTGATCGGTTTCCGCCATTCGGTGTCCGTGACTCGCAGTATGGCCGAAATCAGCGTGCCCGCGTGGCTGATGCCGATGAAGAAAACGAAATTGGTAATGTACAGCCCCCAGGAGATCTGGTCGCGCATGCCGGTGACGATCAGCCCGTTCCGCAGCTGTTGGATGTAGGCGTACAGCCCCCACAGCAGGACCGCGACTAGGAAACCGACCCAGAGATAGAATCGCCAGGTGTTTTCCAGCATCGAACGCAGCAAATTCTGTTCACGAGCTTCCATGCTCACCTCTCAGTGCCCCATGCCTGCCATGTCGGTTTGCTGCTTCTCCTCGGGAGACGGGTACTTACGGCTGGCGGGAGGCAGGTAATAAACGCGCGGCTCAGTCCCCAGTTCTTCCAACAATCGAAAACCAGCCCCACGCTGGGCGATCTTGGAGAACTGGATGGTCTCCCCTTTGCCGTTGGTCACCGCATCGTCAAGTTGATCTCCGAAGTAGATGGCTCCCATTTTGCAGGTTGCGGCGCACGCGGGAAGCTTTCCCGCCTTCAGGTGCTCGGGACAGAAGATGCACTTTTCTATCGTGCCTTTGCGGTGCGGGTAGTTGTATTCCACGTCGTAGGAGCGGGCCAGTTCCTGCGACGTATGCGGCGGCTCTCCCCAGTTGAAGGAGCGCGCGGAATATGGACATTGGGCGATGCAGTTGCGGCAACCGATGCAGCGATCGTCATCCTGGATGACTATGCCATCCGTGCGTTTGTAAGTAGCGCCTACCGGGCAGGCCCGTACACACGGCGGGTTATCGCACTGCATGCAAGGACGGGGCAAAAAATAAGGCCCAGCAGCCTCATTGTCGGTAATTTCAAATACCTTGATCCACTCCTGCATCGGCGGAACGAAGTGCATCGCAGTGCAGGCTTTGGTGCAGTCCCGGCATCCGTCGCACTTGGCCAGGTCAATAACCATGACCCATTTCTGGTTGCCGGGAGCAATGGACCGCGCCGGAAGCACTTCGCGGAACATCTTCGCGGCGCCCGCCTTCCATGCCGCTCCCACAGCTACCACGACCCCGGTTCCGCGCGCCAGGAACTGCACGAAACCGCGCCGTGACATCGCGTTGTCCGAAGGCTTGCTCATGGGGTGACCACCAGCCGCATCTTCATGTCGTCGTGGCCTGCACCGCATTTGACCGTGCACTCCACCACGTATTGGCCCGGCTGCGCAGGCGCCGCCAGGGTAAAGTCTTGCGTGCCTTCCTTAAGGCGCAAGTCCCATCCCTGGTCCTTGAGCGCATTGATTGTGAAGGTATGGATGGTGCCGTCTTTGTCCCACTCCGTGCTCTTGTTGGCGATGATCCGCAGATGCACGACCTCATTGGCTTTCATAGTGATGACCGGCATTTTCTGGCCTTGAATCTTGAACAAGTTGTCCTTGTCGGCAATCACAGTAATCAGCCGCGGCGGGCCACCGGACATGGCCGGCGTAACCCAAACCAGGAACATGATCAGGATGACAGGCAGAATTCGATTCATTTTTAACAAGTGCCACCTCCCAAGAAACTGTGTAGGACAGATGCATTTTGGCCACCAGTCCGATATCGCGTGCAGCATGCCCCAGCCGGAGCGACAGTAAGTGCGCACAAACGTTGATCTCTGTGGCTGCCGGCAAGAGAGGTCACAAGTGATTAGTGATGACTGCGGCCGTTCTGCACGCGAAGAGCATCGGACAGTTTGTGTCAGATAGTCGGACATCTCAGTGGCGCGCCCCGGCCGGCAAATTCAGGAAGGCAAGCAGGTCGCCGACATCGTCTCCGGCCAAGGTTGGCCAGGCCAGTCCCAATTGGCGAGTTTGCGCATGCATCTGCTGGCCGTGTCGCCACAGTGCCACCGCCAGACTGATCGAGTTGTAGGTTCGCCCTCGAAGCGCGGGGGCCCGCGGGGTGCCTTCGGCGTTTTCGCCGTGACAGCGGCTGCAACCGCGCCACTGAAACACGCTTGCTCCCACATGGGGCGAACCGGAGGGTTCAACGTATGTAAGGCTGTAGAGGAACGCGAAAATATCTGTCATCTCCTGGGCCGAAAGCTTGGGGCGCGTGATGCCTTGCCGAGCCATCGCCTTCTCCATCTGGGGACAATGGCTGACCATAGCGCCGCCCAGTTCCATAAACGTCCCCGGCAACGGCCGCTCAGGCACAAAGCTGGGTCCCTCCAGGGTGTAGGCATCACGAATGGAGTGACATCCCGCGCAGGATTTCTGTTGAAACGTCTGCCATCCACGCTCGGGATCGCCGTACGGTACCGGGCCATTTGAGCTATCCTGCCGCACGAACGCATACAGGTCCCGCATCTCATGACCCTGAAATTTCGGCCATGGGACCCCTTCCTGCTCCGCGGATTGCCGCATTTTCGAAGCGTGGTTCCAAAGGGCTTCCGTCCACTCCATCGGCCCGATTAGGTCGTTAACTGCCGCAAGATCCGGCCCTGTCCTGCCGCCGGCCCCGTGAACGGCGTGACAACGCACGCACCCTTTGCTTTGAAATAACTCGCGCCCGATGACGGGATCACCGGGATCATCAACGTGGCGGGACATATAGAGGTAGGACAGCAACTGCGCAACGTCGTCGTAGCTGAGACTGGGACGAGGAACGCCGTCGGTGCGCATCCGCTCCCACATCTTGGGTCCGTGGTTCCACATCGCCGTGACCAGCTGTGGCAGGTCCGATCGGGACGGATCTCTGCGGCCCAGGTCGGGGCCCACGTTGCCACCCTCGCCATTCACCGAATGGCAGCGAATGCAGCCTTTCGCGCGGAACACTACGCTGCCTTGTTGTGGGCTGCTTGCCAGAAAAAGCGAAGATCGCTCGCGCGCTCGCCGGCCCTGAGTAACCATGGCCCCGGCGAACACCACCACAGCGACTGTAGCCAGGAGCGCCCAAGCGATCAGGCGAATCGGCTGGCGCCCTTCGGAACTCTGGCCATGCGACACGGTAGGTCTCCGCATGAGACTCCTGCAATCGCCTGGCCATCACGGGCGTGAAGTGATCTGAAAACTAACTTGATTGCAAACGGTTAGCGTTGGTGTTTGTGAAGAGCGGCCGGCCGGCAAGTGTCCGATCTGCGTGCATGTCAGAATATCGGACAGTCGCGGCGGTAGCTACGGTTCGGTACGGTACTCCCGCATCTTGCGATAAAGCGTGTCGCGAGAGATCCCCAGGAGCGCAGCGGCCTTGCTTCGGTTTCCTTCCGCCAGTCGCAGCGCCCGGTCGATGGCCATCCGCTCCAGCGGCTCCATCGCCACCGTCTGCCCTACACCTTTGGCCGCAGGCTCGTCCGCTAGTCCGGCCGGATCGAGTAACGGCCGCAGGTCTTTTTCCGTAATGGTCTGCGGATCGTCGCGCGACAACGCGGCGAGGCTTTCGAGCAGGTTCTCCAGTTCGCGGACGTTGCCTGGGAACGCGTACTTGAGCAGCAATTCCAGAGCACTGCGATGGAGTGTGATGTGCCGTTCGTAGCGTTGTTCCAGCCTTTGCAGCGTGTGTTGCGCAAACACCAGAATGTCCTCCGGCCGCGCGCGCAGCGGAGGAATCTCGATCACTACAGTCGCAATCCGGAAATAGAAATCCTGGCGAAGCTGCTCGTGGCGAAGCTCGTCGTTGGTGCGGTTGGTAGCAGCAATGATACGCACGTCCACGGGAATGGCCTTGGTGCCGCCTACCGGCCGCACCTCTTTATCCTGCAGCACCCGCAGCAGCTTCACCTGGACTTCCTTCGGCATCTCGCCAATCTCGTCCAGGAACACGGTGCCACGCGCCGCGGAAGCGAAAATTCCCGCGCCGTCCGCAAAGGCGCCGGTGAAAGCACCGCGACGATAGCCAAACAGCTCACTCTCAACCAACTCCCTGGGCAGAGCGCCGCAATTCACCGGAACGAACTGGTTGGCCGCGCGGCCGCTGGCGGCGTGGATGGCGCGTGCCAGCAGTTCTTTCCCCGTGCCGGTTTCACCCAGCACCAGAACCGGCGAATCGGATTCGGCTGCTGTCCGCGCCTTCTCAACCGCCCGCTGCATGAGCGGCGAAACGTACACCAGCGAGTCGAATGAGGGACGGCAACGATGCAAGTGACTCTCGAGTTGCGAGACCCGGCTTCGCAGCCGGAATACCTCCACGATCCGCCCCACTTTCTTCTTCACTGCTTCGGGCTCCAGCGGCTTGGTCAGATAGTCTTCCGCGCCCCGCTTGATGGCCTCGACTGCCGTTTCGATGGTTCCAAAGCCGGTCATGATCATCACCGCCAGATCGGGATCTTCTCTTCGCAACTGCTCCATCAGCGTGATGCCATCCGTCAGCGGCATCATCAGGTCCAGCAGCGCCAGGCAAATGCGGGGGTTCTTCTTCTGGATAGCGAGCGCTTCTTCGCCATCATGGGCAATTTCCACCAGGTATCCCTCTTCCTCCAGGAATTCCTGGAGGGTCCTGGTGAGGCTGGGGTCATCGTCCACGACCAGCACCGTGGGCTTGGCGCCTGACTCGTTCATGCTGATACCTCTTCCGGTGCCGCTGCTCTTGACGAGAGCGGCAGCTCGATCCGTACCACCGTGCCCTGGTTCGGAACGCTGTCAATGTGCATGCAGCCTTCATGTTCCTGGAGGATGGTCGCTGCAATGGACAACCCCAGCCCGGTACCCTTGCCCACCGGCTTAGTCGTGAAAAACGGCTCGCAAATATGTGGCAGGTTGTTCGGATCAATGCCGCAGCCGTCGTCTTCGATGGTTACGTGAATCCGCTGGTTTTCCGTGTGGCAGCCAACCAGAATATGTCCCTTTAGGCCGACGGCGTCCAGTGCATTGGTGATCAGGATCAGGAACAAGGCCTCAATCTGGTTGCGATCGGCCATGACCGCGGAACCGGGCACCTGGTCCATGTCCAGCGTGATGCGGGCCTGTTTGGCCACAAGTTGTGGGCTTAAAAAACTCAAGACCGAATGAAGCGTTTCCTGGATGCCTTCCGCGTGCCGCGCAAGTTGTGGCCGGCGGCTGAAGTCCAGCAGCCGGCGAACAAACTGCTGGCAATAACGAATGCTGCCCTCCAGGTCACCGAGGTCCGTGTCCACGGCTGAGTTCTGGGCGTGCTTGCGCGCCAGCTGGACGCGCAGGAGCATGGACGCCAGCGGGGTATTCAGGTGGTGTGCTGTTCCCGCCGCCATCTGGCCCATCGTGGTCAGCTTTTCAACCTGCAGCAGAGTCTGTCGCAGACGGATGCGTTCCCGGATATCGACACTCACCTCCAGGAAGTAATGACCGGGTTCCTCTTCGTGATATGGAAGTACGTTGGCTTGCACGTCAATGATATCGCCGTGCTTTGCGCAACGGCGCGTTTCAACGTCCAGCACCGGTTTGCCCTGGGAGGCTTGCGCAAGAAACGTCTGCATTTCGTGTTGCTTCTCGGCGGGGACGATTGGCAGCTTGCGTCCAATCACCTCAGCGCGGGTGTAACCGTAGAGGTCCTCAGCCGAGGCATTCCACTCTTCAACCACCAAAGCAGAGTCGAAAAGCGCGATGGCCGCGGGAGAACAGTTGAGAATCCCGAGATAGCGCGCCCGCGAGCGCCGCAGCTGTTGTTCGCTTTTACGGCGTCCCCGCAACACAAACCAGCCGGCCCAGAACGCCAACAGGAAAGAGGAAAACACGCCTCGGCTAATGTAAAGGTAATGAAGAGTAAGGTAATCGGCGTCGCGGAAGAAGCGTGATTCCAGCAGTTCCCATACGGCGAACACAAATCCGACAACGCTGATGCTCGAAAGCACCAGCGTCACCCAAAACCACCGCCGTTCGGGAAAATTGTCGGGCATCACTCCCCGGGTTGCGGCCATCTTTGTTCGACAACCTAGGCTGGAAAGGTATCCCTGTTTCTCACTCCCTGGCTGTGATCGCCGTCACATGGGGGTTGGTTCGGTGGGCCACGTTTCTGGCTTCCGGGGACACAATTGAAAATTGGGCCTTGCTAGCGGCTAGATGTACGAAGTTCCCAGAATCCTGATTCTGAAACAGCCATAATGTCCTGCCTAGGCACCGTAAACTTAGTCACTTGGCGACCCACTTAAGCCGAGGTTTTTGGCAACAGCACGTTCACGGCTGCCCTTTACTTATGAGCTTGGAAGAGAAGGGGGTGACCGTCCACAAAAGCACAGTGTGGCCGTTCATCGACTTCCGGGTTGCCCGTGATCTGACCGCAATCGGGGCACACGGTCCAACAGGCAACTGCACTTCCCCGAACCGGACTTCGGGGGCGTCTTGACGGCATCGTTTCTTAAGATCGCGACCTTGCAGGCGGGGTTAGATTTCCAGGAACCCATCCAAAAATTATTTTTGAAACGTTCATGTCCTCATCTGCACTAACATCGGAAGGGATTTCCGATCCCGAATTGCAGTCATTGTGGCATTTGGCACAGATTGAGGCCTGAAATTGAGGCCTGAAGGTGATAGAGGCTCGCGTTCACCCCGAGGCCTTACTCCCAGCATTCATTTTTCTTAACGTAGGTGACCGTCTTGGTGAAGCCGCAATTCCTTCGGTAACTGAAGTTGACATGTTGTTTGGCGGGCCGAATCAGGATTGCCATAATTCTAATTCAGAAGATTGGGAGGAAAACACATGCCCCTCACATTTGCACATTGCCTCCGGCTTTGCCGGTCCACCCGCTGGTTGACTCTGTGCTTGCTCGCCTTCTGTATGGCGCCTTCGGTGGTTGAGAGTCAGTCGGTAATTCAAGGGATTAACTGGTTTCCAATCGGTCCGGCTGACTACCAAAACGGACAGACCAACGCCGATTCTCGGGTGCATGCCAGCGGCCGCGCGACGGTGATCGCGGTGAATCCAGCGAACTCGAATGACGTCTGGCTGGGAACGGCCGGCGGGGGTGTATGGCACTCTACCAACGGTGGGGTCAACTGGTTGCCAATGTCCGACAATGAGGCATCTCTGGCCATCGGTTCAATCGCGCTGGATGGTTGCAGCGCCAGCGGCTGCTCTGTGATTTATGCGGGTACCGGGGAAAACGGCATCCGGCGTGACACCTATTACGGCATGGGACTGCTGATTGGATCGACTTCGGGCGGCGAGTTTCCCACGTTCAGTTGGAATCTGGTGGGCGCCAGCCTTTTCAAGTTCGCATCGATTACCAACGTCGTTCTCGATCCTACGACCTCGGCGGGCAGCAAGGTGATTTACGTTTCCGTGTCGAGCGGCGTTACTGCTTCCGCGACTGAATCAACGGTGACGGCGCCCCCGCCGCCGCAAGGCTATGGAATCTACAAGTCCACAAATCAAGGCTCCGGCTGGACCCACCTCACCGTTCCCGGATCGGGAACTGCCCGGTCAACCGATCTGTTGATGGATCCGCAGAGCAACACGACACTTTATGCCGGCTTCCTGGGAAAAGGCATCTTCAAGACTACGGATGGAGGAGCACACTGGTGTCCGCTGAACTCCGGCATCGCGCTGCCACCGGGATGCGCGGCAGCCACGGGACTGCCCAACCCGGCAACCACTACCTTCGACAGCGTGCGGCTGGCCATTCGTCATCCTAGCGCCGCATCACCGGCTGTCCTTTACGCCGTTCTTGGTAATTGTCCCGATCCCATTGGCAATGGGCCGGTCTTTGGAGGCTACTGCAGTTCGCCCTTGTTCAAAACCACCGATGCAGGCGCGACTTGGACCCAGGTCAACGCTGGCGTGCCAACGGGTTTCAGCCGCTATCACCAGGCGCTGACCATCGACCCAGGCACTGACGCGACGGTCTATTTCGGCGGCCTGGTCATCAACAAGTCCACCAATAGCGGCCAAACATTTAATGAGATGGGCGCGAACGTCCACCCGGATCACCATGATCTGGTTTTTCCCGACCCCTCGAACGCGAGCCGCATTTACGACGTGAACGATGGCGGTTTTGTGTTTTCCAACGACGGCGGTAATTCGTGGACCAGCGGGAACAGCGATCTGCAAATCAGCGGATTCCAATCCCTTTCTTTCTCGCCGTTGACGGCTCGCATTATCGGAGGGACGCAGGACAACGGAACCGAAATGTGGGTGGGCACGCGCATCTGGAACCACAGTGACGATGGCGACTCCGCCTCGACCGTCATGGACCGGGATGACGTCATGACCATGTTCGATCTTTACGTGAGCGTGGATCCCCGCAGGTCCACGGACGGCGGCAGCTGTTGTGGCTGGTCAAGCATTACGAATGGCTTGAATACCTTGGAGCCGGCATCCTTTTATGCTCCAATCGTGGAGGCCGCCGCGGCTCCCCATAATCTTTTCTTCGGCAGCAACCGTTTGTACCGGAGCCCCGACAAAGGCAGCTCCTGGACCGCGGTGAGCCCGGTGCTGGGCGGAACGACACCAGTCTTTCCTGATATAGGCGTTTCCAACGTGATTACGACCATTGCCGTGGCCCCCAGCAATGGCAACCGCGTTTACATCGGCTACTACGACGGGCAAATGTTCGTCACCAATAGCGCCTGCACCACCCTGGCTTGCTGGACCCCGATCGGGGGCGCAGCCAAGGGTCTTCCCAACGCGCCGATCACGCGCATCGCCGTGGATCCCAACAGCCCCGATGTCGCTTACGCCACCTACTCGGGCTTCAGCGCCGGAGCCCATGTGTTCAAGACCACGAACGGCGGCGGCATGTGGACACCGGCGAATACCGGGCTGCCAAGCATCCCCACCAACACCATCACGGTGGAAAACCCCACTACCCTCTGGGTGGGCACGGATGACGGAGTTTATCTGAGCACCAACTCTGGTGGCAGCTGGATCAAATATGGAACTGGACTGCCGCATGTACCGGTGTATGAGATTTCCGTTGACACAGTTCGTGGGCGTCTTTACGCGGGTACCCACGGCCGCGGCGCGTTCATCATTACGCAACCGTTCCTCAGCAACTTTGAAGGCTGGGTGAACAATGACATCTGGGACATCCCGGTGTTTGGCAATGGCTTTGTCGGCACTCTGGCGAACCCGGTCGGCTCCGCCTGCACCATGCAGATCATTCAGCAAAATGGCGCCGTCTGCGCTGCATCTACCACCGATGACATGGGCGGAACCATTTCGTTTGACGGCTCGGGCAGCATCGTGACCAGCAAAGGCGGCTTCTACAAAGGAAAAACCGTTGCGTGGGCCTGCTTCAATGGAAGCTGCATCGGCGGCAAGACAATCGCGCAATGCAATCCGCCTGGCAACCCGATCACCAGCGTAACCATCACCTGCGGCGGGCAGGTGGGGATTGATCATATTTTGGGTTGTCCGGCGCAAGCGAATCCCCCGAGCAGCATTCTGGGTCTTTCCGGTATGCCGGCCGGGGGGCCAGCGCCGGGACCTGGTCCGGCTCCGCCAACACCCGGATCGGAACCGGTCCCAGCCGCTAATTTTGACGTGATTCCCGCGGTACAGGGACGGAACGGTGTGCAGGTCCTGTGCACTGCGAATGTCGCCCTGCAGACGGGAACTAAGACCGACGCGGCGCTCTTGAAGACGCGCGACGCCGTGAATTCAACTCCCTCCTGCCAGCAAAGCGGGGTGAAAGCTGAGGTTCATGGAATACCACCGGAACCGCTCAAAGGGGAAGACCTCCAGGGCAGCCCGCCGAATTTGAAGCTGTTCGCGCCGTCGGCCGTGGGAGGGCAATTGTTCACGGCAATCCATGCGGCTCCCGGATCGGCGACCAGCACGTGTTTCGACGTCTCGGGAATCGGCTCACCGTTGCGCAACCAAATCGCCGTCATGAAGGTCGACTTGGAAACTTCGCCCGGTGGCGCGGCCGGTGGTGACGTTACGGTGCGCGAGAGCTCCAGCCTGGGTTCTTGCACAGCCAAGGTGCACACCGATCCCGGGGAGAGTGCCGCCCAGATTGCCAGCGACCTGGCCAAGGCTTTCCAGGCGCCCGGCGTACCCGGACCCGCCGCGTGTCCAGCAAACCAGAATCCGCGCGACATCACACCCGACGGAACGTCGATTATCAGCGTGCTGGCGTCGGAATTGCGGGTGTGCAATACCGACCGCAACGTGGGCATCCTGATTGGTCCCAAGGAGCTGCCCAACGTAAAGACTCGCGCCCTGCAGTACTCAGCCAAATTCGTGTGCGGACAGGTGGAGAAGGAAAAGGACTTGTTGCATGACCTGTTCGGCAAGAAGGACAAGAAAGGCGACAAAGATAAGGACAGGGATGATAAGGATAAAGATAAAGACAAAGATGAGGACCGCGACCGCGGCGGGGAGCAGGTAGCCAACGGAAGGTACTACACCGCCATCAACGTTCACAATCCTACGGAGAGACCGGCAGCGATCCGGATGAAATTCGCCGTGGCGCAGGCGGACGGAAAACCCGGCCCGATTTCGCGTTTCCTCGATCTCCGGCTCGGACCCGATGAGGTGATTTCCATCAATTGCTCCCAGATCCACCGGTGGCTCGCAACCAAAGAGAAGTTCTTGGATGGATTTGCGGTGCTCGAGAGCGACGTCGAGCTCGACGTCGTTGCGGTATACACCGCAGCCGGGGAGCACGGAGACGTACAAACCCTGCACACCGAACGTGTGCCGGCCCGCTTGCAGCAATAGGGGGCTTGTTTACGTGACTGTATTCAGCTATCCAGGACGGAGGATCGCGATGGCGAACATCGCGATCCTTGCCTTGGTGTTGGTCCCCACGCTAGCGTGGCCGCAGGCGCCGCGCCAGCAGAGCGTTGTAGTTCTCTGGAACCAGGCCGCACTCGCTGCCATACGGAACACCAGAACTTCGCCTCCCGTGGCGGCACGGGCCATGGCCATCGTCCACACCTGCATGTTCGATGCATGGGCAGCCTATGATGACGTTGCTGTAGGAACAAGACTCGGCGGTAGCCTGCGCCGCCCGCAGGCTGAGCGCACTGCGGCCAACAAGAAAAAGGCGATAAGCTTCGCGGCCTACCGTGCCTTGGATGATCTCTTTCCGGGGCAGAGGCCTACAAATATGGATCCTCTCATGCAGGCTCTGGGATTTAATCCTGCGGAGGCCGCGGACGCCGGCACGCCCAGCGGCATTGGCAAAAGCGCCTGTGACGCGGTGCTAGAGTTTCGACATCGCGACGGGGCGAACCAGCTCGGCGACCGGCGTCCCGGCGCCTATTCTGACTACACCGGTTTCACTCCGGCCAATACCTCTGAGGTCCTGATAGACCAGAACCGTTGGCAACCGCTGCTGGTTAATGGGACTCCGCAGAGATGGCTCTTGCCGCACTGGGCCATGGTCACGCCATTTGGGCTGACTTCTGGCGCTCAGTTCCGCGATGTCATGCTGGCCCAGGGGCCTGCTCGCTATCCCTCTCCCCGTTACTGGAAACAAACCCTGGATGTGGTGGATTTAAGCGCCCACCTGGGCGATACGGAGAAAGTAATAGCGGAGTATTGGGCCGACGGCGCCTCAACCGTAACTCCACCCGGACACTGGATGGTCTTTGCGCAACAGGTCTCGCAGCGCGACCACCAGAGCCTTGATCAGGACGTCAAGCTCTTTTTCATTCTGGCGAACGCCCTCATGGACGCAGGGATCGCCGCCTGGGACGCGAAACGTTGCACGGATTTAATTCGTCCGGTGAGTGTAGTGCGCGCGCTCCTGAGTACAAGGCAGATACAAGCCTGGGCTGGACCGGGGCTGGGAGTAAGAACCGTGTACGGTAAAGACTTCAGGAGCTACCTGCCCACGCCACCTTTCGCCAGCTATGTCTCTGGCCATAGCGCGTTCAGCGCCGCGGGCGCGGAAATTCTGAAGCGATTTACGGGCAGTGACCAATTCGGTGAATCTTTCATCGCTGGGCCGGGAACGTCCTTGATTGAGGTTGGGCTCACACCCTCGGCACCCGTAACGCTCTCGTGGCCAACGTTTTCAGACGCGGCGGACCAGGCGGGCATGTCGCGGCGTTATGGGGGCATCCATTACGAGGAAGATGATCTGGCCGGGCGCGCCCTGGGACGCGCTGTTGCCAACAAAGCATGGGACAAGGCGATAGCCTACATCGACGGGACAGCCACTGGAACCAACTGATCCTTGGAACGCTATCATTCCCGGAAGAGACAACGAACCTGAGCGGGGTGCGGGTAGTGGGTCAGTTTGATCAAACTGCACCACTACCGGGGTGTGGCCGTGAATTTCACGACAAGCCGAATGTTTGGCTCGTGTCAAAGTGCTATTCGCGGTCCAGAAACGGGCTTGAACGAAGCCGCTTCGCGGCGGACGCTATCACGTGCGTGCAGCAAGCGACATCGGAGATCCGAGAGAAATTCAGGAGTAGGCAGCCTTGAAGAATGTTGTGCCTCGCGTTACGATGAGGCGATCATTGAGCCGGGCTTTACGCTTATGTCGATGAAATTCGATTTGAGAGGCGCCACGCAACTACCCTTCCTTCCAACGACTTGCGAAACAAAGTCGATTGAAATCCCATAGCTCCCGCCGCGAACAAAGCGGCTTCCTTCAAGCCGCGGTATTGAAAAGCGCCCCCACATCAAAATCGTGCTGCCTTTTCGCGCTGCGGCGCTTCCGATACAGCCCTAAGGCTTCTGGGAAACGCCAAGGTTGGTTCCCGCCTCCGGGTGTGTCGTCGGCAACCCAGAAACGGGCATCTGGGAGATCGGGGGCGAGCGGCGTCCAAGCAGCACCACGCTTCTCCCAAGAGAACTTAGCGCTGGCGTTTTCTGGTCGGCTGGCGCCGAGATCGGATTGGCCAGAAAGCTTAGCACATCGTGTCACAGGGCCCCGCAGCGGCCATTACTGGTTGCGCTTCCAATCCGGCACGTAATATCCATGTGCGACTACACTGTAGCGAGAACCTGAAACGGGGAAAAAACCTGGAAAATGAACGAGTAGGCTTTCGCCTCGCCGCAATTGGACATACTGTCCGTCCTGATCCTGAAGGGTGCTGAGATCCGGCAGTAAGATTCTGGTTTTCCCTTCTGCTGTCATTTCGCGTACGAAGAGCTGATCGATGTATGAGACTTCAGGGTCCTCTTCTCTGATCAGAACAGTTCCATCGAAATCAGCTAGACTGATCTCATCGGTTGATTCTTTGTGAGAGCTGTTGAAACCGTACAGAATGTGTCCTTGTCTTTCCCATAAGTCCGTTCCCCGCGACTTTGCGTAGATATATGGGCAACTGCCGACGCCACCCCCACCTTCCCAGATCGCGAACACCTCCGGGTCGTACTGCCTCACTGGGTAGACAAATCCGTCCACCTCAATGTCATCCAGCATCAGCGATGTGCCCGTAACAAAGACCTTACCGAAAGCCGGGTCGGGATTCTCTTGAGTTAAATAGTGGTCGAAGACGCCAGATGGAAGAACCACAGGATGTGGATGGGCGGCGCCAGGTGCGGGGAAGCTCGGCAGTTCGACGTGCGTAACGCTCTGAATCTGCGAGCGCAAGTCCCTCCTTTGAGCAGTCGGAAGAGTCCTGCCGAATCCAAAGGCAGGTTCCTTAGCTGCGAGCACGACTGCAAGCGGGACTATTATTTTTTCCCCCGGTGCAAGAATCCCCTGTGGAATGAGAGTCGTCAGTTTCGATGTAGTAGATCGCAAAGCAGCCTGGTCGGCAGGAAATTCACGCAATCCCTGGGGGCTATGCTCCCTTATGCTGGCGGGCCCAATCCTGAGGGGCGAAGAGGAAGTATTCTCCAAAGTGACGACTCGGAGCTTGGTTGGCCGCGCGACAAAAGCTATCAACCATTCCTCCTCGCATCCTCCTTGATCAGGCCGATTCGCGGGAATGAGTGCGACCGCTGCGAACTCCAGCGGCATGGAATGACCGGCCTGTTGCATGAGCAAAGAATGCTCCCCTGCAAAGCGTCGCAAATCCTCCCCCGTTGCAAACCTCCAGAAGAAGAACGCCGGATTGAACCGAACCATGCCGGAGGAGGAGCCGGGCTCGAATAGCACCGAGCCATGTGTGCCGTCTAGAAGCCGTTCCGGCACGATTTCAAGGTGCCATTCGTCAGAACTTGTGTTTAAGGAAGCAACGTCCGCTGTAGTCGCCTGGCGAAACCAAGATATGCTGGGCGGGCTCCCGCTGAAAAACATCTTCCCTTCGTTCTTACGGCGGAAGTCCATCCAATCCACGGTCGCCCCGCCAGTGATCTCGACTCTGGCCCGATTCTCCTGGTTGGATTCGAATGGAGCACCCATCGGTTCGGAGAAGCTCCTAACCAAGGAACTCATCTCGTTGTACACGTGGTTGGGGACCAGGAAGGGATGTCCACCAAGCCGTTTGTCCCAAGCAACGTCGATTTCGCCTTTCATCAAGAAATCGATCGCCATACCGTCTACATCGAAATAAAACAGACGAAAAGGCGGCGTTCCCTGGGGCATAGTGATCAACATCTCATTCGGCTTCCGATTCAGGAAGTCAACAGGCGTTCTGCTTTTTATATCCTTGTACTGAACCTCGACAACGAGCTGCCCGATTTGCAGCCCACGTAGATCAACCTTCTCAAATCGGAATCTCCCGTCTGTGGTGGTCATTGTGTGCTCGATTTGGCCGTTGCGTAGGAGATTAACCAGAGCCCCATTGATTGGTTGCTTGGTGGCGCTTACCACCAGACCCTCCACGTCGCGCATTTTGAGGTCACGATACGAGTCGTAGGCGGCAGAGCTGGTTATTGCCAGAGCAGCGGAAAACAATACAAGTGTGGCAGCTTTTGTAAACCCATTGACCTGCAACAGGCGTCGCAGAATGACCGTTTCCCACTTTTGCTCCTTGTCCGCGGACTCCGAAGAAGGTCTCAGTTCATTCACACTGGCATTAATCGCTGCGAGAATCAGCGCCCCAACCTCAACGACGGTTTTGAAGGACGATCCGAGCCAGAGAGCAGCCGAACCAATGCACCAGACGACCCCCACACTAAAACTGATGAGCCAGAGAGTTGTATGTTGAGAACGCTTAGGTAAATCCACAGGCTTGCGACCTCACCCTTTCAAGATTCGGGTCAGAATACTCGATGAGACGTTATTCCTAAAGCTATTTCAGACTGTTTTAGCCCCGACGTGTTTGGACGCACCGTCGAGCAAGAGCGTGAGAATCGTCTGGCCCACCTCTGCCCGAATTTTAACTCCGCCTCGCCTCCTCGGGCGCAACCGCCGAGTCGAACTGATAGAGCGTCTGGTTTAAGAAGCACTTTGCTAAGTCACAGTTCGGAACTTCAGATCTGCCGGCAACCCCTCCCACAAATCTGCTCTGTCCGGCCCGTGATATGAATAAAATGCCCTAGAAAGCCACCACCCAATCCTCGCGGGTGGATCATCGATTTAGGGAGCAGACTATGGCAATTGCTCGCGATTCCGGACGTAAGGACGGAACGCAAATTGCGCCAGGAGGACATGATTGGGTACCGCTTCAGCCTGGCTCACTGGCAGATGATTGAGGCCGGAGCTCGAGCACCCTCTTCACGCTGTTGCGCGTATGCGACTCGTGCGGCGTCACTCCAGAGCAGCTTGTGGCGGGGTTGGGTCATCATCTGCGCAAGCGTCGAGCAGCGGAGTGAGATGAGGACCGTTTTGACTTGCGGGCAGTACCCGGTTGCGAGCGAAGTGTTTTGCTCCTTTTCAAAGCGGGTGGTTTCTTGCCTTGTCTTGCCAATTCCCTACGCCGCTCCTCGGCGTGGATAAAAACATCGTCCGGGTCGCGCAGTTCCTTCTCCCGCGCCAGCCTCGCTTTGCCGAACCGAAACTGGTCGTGGGACTCAACTTCGTCCATGGCGATCATCACGTCCTCGTTGATTTCCGCCTGCAGTTCCTGGGCATAGGACTGGTAGAGCCGGGTGAACTTCGGGCTCAAGATCCCGGATTCCCCCAGAGCGCGGCAATTCGCGACGATGTTGGCGAATGAGAGATTGAGGCGATAGATCGTATGATAAATGCGCAGTTTCCCGGCGGCGTCACGATCAGCCATGGTCGCCTCTAACAAAGATGCTCCGGGAGCCGGCTTGCGCTCGCTCGGGGGAGGCGGAGACGGGAATGTCGGGGCCGTTGTCTTTTACCCTCAGGAGCCAGAAAAGAGCATCGAACAGCAGGTCTAAAAGAACGTTAAAGAACCTGGATTTCATAGCCTGGAAATGATCTCACAATTTGATTATGGTAATCAACTATATAGTTATGGAATTCCGTTTCTTGGGGTTGCGAGCGCCTCCGTGTTACGGTCGCTTCGTGATCACTGGAAGACAGTTGCGCGCCGCACGGGTCTTGCTCGGCTGGGAACAAATCGAACTGGCGAAGCGCTCTCGCGTCGCCATTGGCACTATCCGCCGTATGGAGTCTTTCAGCGGCCAAATCGGCTCGCGTACCTCCACACTCTCCCAAGTCCAGCAGGCGCTGGAAAAAGCAGGAATCCAGTTCCTCAATGACGAGAGTCCGGGCGTACGCATCAGAAAGAAATAAATGCTCAAATTCTTGGGGTTATGTCGCCATGATAGCGTCGTGCCTTGATATATAGGAAAGATAAGAACTCATTTCAGTCACATTCCGCCAGATGAGTTGTCCTTGTGTTCATCTATAGGAAAAACAAGAATTCATTTCAAACCTGCGGAGTGCGCTCAAGAAGAGGGTTTGTCTTAATGTGATGGGCGGCGAGACGAAAAATGAATGTGAATCGTCATTAGTTCTGTTTCCGATCTCACATAAGGATCCAAAAAGACAGAGCTTTCCCCGATTCTTGGGACAGTTGAATGTTAGCTCGCGCTACGCTGCAACCGGACAGTACTGGCCAACATATTGCATCGGTTGGCCGCGACTATCAATCCGCGGATTTCTCCCAAAATACTTCATGATCATCTCTGCCCAAGACAATCGGCGTGGGCGGGGGCGTCGGGTTTGGCCCAGCAGCTTGAACATGATGGCGAAAACACGGCTCCGGGAGCGAGGCGCCAGCAAACCGTAGTAGCGGACGGAATGCACGTATTTATCGGGTACGTGATCCGCTAGAATCTGGATGAATTCCTCTTTAGTCAGCTCGTCCAAAACGGTCTCTTTGGTGGCAGTGTCTTTGGTCAAGAATTTAACCGTCGGCCCGTCGATTTCCTGGAAACGATGTTGCGCAATGGGAGGCCTCCGGATATAGCGGGCTGCATACCCCAAGAAATGGCTTTTTGAAATACGTTCTTGCATATCAACATGCCAGCCGACTTCGTATTTGTCTGCAAGTAGTTCTCGCAACTCCCAGCTTTTCAAGTCTGATTTCAGTATTCCTGCCTCAAGAGCCAGGCGGAGATATGTGATGACGCCATGTTTCCACAACTTCATGAAGCCCACCGGATTGAGGGTCAATCCTTCTATCCAGCGGCTTTCCACTTCCGAAAGGCCGCCGGCGGAGACCAGCATATGAAGGTGCGTATTGAAATTCAGGTGCCGCCCGAAAGTGTGCTGCACCACCAGGATAAGCGGCCGTATTCCATACTTGTCTTTCATCCACTGCAATACCGCTTCACCGCCCATGGTAGGGAGGTCATGCAGCAAGTGCCGGTTTTGTTTAAAAATACCCCAGAAAACATCGGGCATGGTAAAGACAAGTCCGGCATAGGGGACATCCGGGAGCTGGGTCCACTGCTCCCGTTGCCATTGAAGCGTCGCTCGATAACCGCAGCTAGGGCAGGACCGCACTTTACATGTGAAATAGACGCGTCGTACCTCCGTTTCAGAGGCATAGATTTGCCAGCCCAACGCGGGAGTTCTGCATGCGATCATCTTCCTGAAGCTTTCGCGGACGCACGCGCGAGTACCGTCGTGATCCCAGGCAGATCGCGCGTCCTTAAGGATCTGCTTCATCGGTTCTTCTAAGGACATGGAAGGGCCTCCTCCCGAAATCCAAGACGTTGGGCTATGTCTTCTGAAAGGGCAAGGATTGGCACCGATGCCTTGATGAAGATCACGTCCACGGCGCCGAGCGCTTCTGGTGCCAGAGAGCCCAACCGGCTTACAGTCTCGCTCAAAGTTGCATTCTTCCACCGGCTTGCTGATCGGCGTTTAGACTTCAGCTTCTTCACCTGCCGCGCAACCAGCTTTTCTGCAACTCTCTCCATGCCGCGATGTCGCCTATAAAGCTTCAAACTCTCGCACTGGCAGATGCGTGATTCTTTGGACCATCTCCAAGCCCTATCGATCTTGATCTCTCCGTTGCACAGTGCTCGCACGATTTCCTGATCGCCAGTCTTAAGGACTTCGAGCAGCGCATTCAGCCTGGATGCGGGAACCTTAATGCCGAGTCGCGCATAACTCGGGTGCGGCCGGAGGTCACCCACCAGCCAGGGAACAAGTTGGTCTCGCATATGTGTAACCGTGGGGGAATTATGGGAGGAAACGCTCTGGCCATTTTGTTGATTTCTTGGTTCCGAATCCGGCGAGATACGTCCGCGATTTTCCGAGAATTGAGATTCAGCCATTGCCCAAAACCTGGCGTCGTCACGGGCAGGTGCAGGACACGTTGCGGAAGAAGCGCCGTTATCCGATTTTCCAAAAGGAATAAGCGGTCCAGCTGTCATTCAGGCACACGGCGATCGGTGTGTGCCGTAAATGTGCCATACGGCGACAACTGGCTGTCAACTTCCAGCCACTTCTGCAACCTTGGCGATACCTTCCGTGCGAGCGTAAGTTGGGGGTAAGTGATTGATTTGATTTGACGAGCAACTATTTTTGGCTGCTCACGCTTTCATGCCTCCGAAGCAACAGGCCGGGAGTTCGAATCTCTCCGGGCGCACCATCACCCCTTGAGTCGTTCGTCAGAGAGATCCTTTGTTCTGGTCAGTCGTTCTCTGGCGCAATCGGCTTCTCGCGGCCCAGGCGGCCGCTTTCAGGAACCGGAGATGTCTTGACTGCCTTGTGCAAAGTCTTCGGTGTGCGACCAGAACCCTTCGTCCATAGAACGCGTGCTGAAGGCTTGCTCTGCGAAGGATCGCGGACTACCTCCTCGCGACGCAAAGGGCTGACGCCGAGTTTGTGCGCCGTCAGTGCATCAAGTTGTCCTGTAACCGGCAGGTTCTCAGCTTTCTGAAATCCGCGAATGCTCGCCCGGGTCCGGAGACCGAGGACGCCATCCATCTTTCCGCGGTAGTGTCCTTTGCCCCACAGAGTTTGCTGCACCTTCTTGACGTCGGTTCGATCTCCGGCTGCCGGCATTTCTTTGCTGGAGTTGGCCTCCGCAGTGATCGGCGGGCCGGGTCCTGAAATCCCCGTCGTCAGCAACAGCAAGGCGATTCCGGCGCATACGGCTTTGCTGACGAAGAACATTCCCTCTCCTCTATTTGCATGCCAGGCCGTTGTACGGCGCAACTCTCCTGAACGGAAGGCGGACCGAAGACTTGGTCTCGCTCGCAAATGGTTCTCACAGAGAACTTTCTCATTTCGGAGGCGCCGAAGACTGGTCAAAAAAGCTCAGTTCGATGAACAGTCTGCAAGCGAATGAACGCTGTTCTGGCTTCTAGATCATCGGCCGGGGTGCGCCTTATACGTGTTTCCTTTTAGCCCTTGTCTGTTTCTCTGCCAGGCTTTAGACTCGACAGTTTGCTTATGAGCCAAAATTTACTGCCCATTCAGTCCATTGCCGCCAAGCTGAACTTGCCCGAAGCTTATTTCGAGCCCATTGGCCGCCACGGCGCCAAGCTCAACTTGGATATTCTTTCCGACCCCAAATTTCCCCGGCGTGGGAAGTTGATCCTGGTTACGGCAACGACACCCACCGCGTCGGGAGAAGGCAAGACCGTGACCTCAATCGGCCTGACCCAGGGTTTGGAGCGCCTTGGCCGCAGGACCATTATCACTTCGCGCGAGCCGTCGCTGGGGCCGGTGTTTGGTATGAAGGGCGGCGCTGCCGGCGGCGGACTCTCGCAGATCGAGCCCAGCCAGAAGATCAATCTGCATTTTCATGGCGACTTTCACGCGATCACGTCAGCCCACAACCTGCTGGCCGCCTTGGTGGACGCCCACCTCTTTCATGGCAACGACCTGCAACTCGATCCCGACCAGATCACCTGGCCGCGCACCATGGACATGAATGACCGCGCGCTGCGCCGCATTACGGTGGAGATCGGCGAGAAGAAGGGCGGGCCCACACGCAACACAGGTTTTGTGATCACCGCGGCGTCGGAGGTCATGGCCGTCATGGCGCTGGCCAGCGGCTTTGAAGATCTGCGGCGCCGGCTGGACGCCATCGTCGTGGGCGTCTCCAAGAGCGGAAAGCCGGTGCGCGCGGCCGATTTGAAGGCCACCGGAGCCATGATGGCGTTGCTGGCTGAGGCCATTCTGCCCAACCTGGTGCAGACCACCGAAGGCACTCCGGCCATGGTGCATACCGGCCCCTTCGGCAATATCGCTCACGGGACCAGCAGCATCGTCTCCCACAATATGGGAATCCGCCTGGCCGACTACGTGGTCAATGAAGCCGGATTCGCCGCTGATCTGGGAGCAGAAAAGTATTTTGATATTGTCATGCGATCGTCGGGCATCGCGCCTTCCTGCGCGGTGCTGGTGAGCACCGTGCAGAGCTTGCGCAACCAGGGTGAAGGCGATCTGGAGAAAGGCTTCCCCAACCTGGCGCGCCACATCCAGAACCTGAAGAACTTTGGCGTTCCGGTGGTGGTGGCGATCAATCGCTTCCCCAATGACACCGACGCCGACTTAAAGCGCATGGCCGATTACTGCGCCCAGCACGGCGCGGAGTTCGCCTTGAGCGAAGCCTACGCCAAAGGCGGCGCCGGCGCCGAGCAGCTCGCCGAAAAAGTAGTGCAGACGATTGAGAAGAACCCCAATCCCAACGTCCAACCCATCTACGCGCTGGAAGACGCCATGGAAGACAAGATTGCCAAAGTGGCCACCGGCATCTACGGCGCGGGCGGCGTCAACTTCAGCGACAAAGCCAAAGCCAAGCTACAACAGTTCAAGGACTGGGGTTTCAGCAAACTGCCGGTGTGCATCGCCAAGACGCAGTATTCGTTCACCGATAATCCCAAGGTCCTGGGGGCGCCCACCGGTTGGACGCTCAACGTGACCGACGCCTCGCTCTCCGCCGGTGCCGGATTTGTGGTGGTGATCTCCGGCAACATGATGCTGATGCCCGGACTGCCCAAGGTTTCGCGCGCGATGAGCGTGGACGTGAACGCCAAGGGAGAGATTATTGGCGTGTAACCGCTAAGAATAAGCAGACGCTCAAACGCAAAAATGCCCGCGGACAACGCGGGCTTTTTTGGTGAATCAGTTCGATTGCGGTTTATGAATTGGGTCTATCGCTTGGTGGGTATGATCCCGCTATCGCAGATAGAGTAGGTAAGTCCGTTGGGCGCTGCACTGCGCAGATCAGGGACGCCGAAGGTAGTCTTGCCATCGCCGCCAAACCTGGTTCCCAACTGGTTGAACAACGCCGGGTTCTGTGCAATCTGCAATGTCTGGCCGTCCGCGGGGACACCCGAGGTAACCGAGCCGGCACTCAGAATGATTTCGCCGATGTTGCAGGAGCGTCCGTTGCCAGCAGCTGCTCCTTGTGTATTCGCGCCAAAAAGATTGCTGGAGTTTCCGGGAGGGCCCTGCGGGCCTTGCTGCCCGGTCTCACCTTTGTCGCCCTTGGGACCTTGCGGTCCAATAGGGCCGATCGGTCCGATGGGCCCGATAGCTCCCTGCGGTCCGGCAGGTCCCTGCGCGCCAGCCTTGCCTTCCGGACCGGCGGGGCCTTGCGCTCCCTGCGCGCCGGTGTCTCCCTTGTCGCCTTTGTCGCCCTTCGCTCCGACGGCGCCGATGGTGGCGTCAAACTGCGCGGTCCTGCTGTCAGCGTCATCGCCGTCGTCGCCCTTCTTGTCGCCGCGACGATTGCTGGCGCGGGTGACCCGCAGAACGTAGCTTCCCGGCGCGATCTTAGTCGGCGCCACCGTGATGTGCGTATCCGTAAACGAGTGGACGGACTGGTCCAGCCCATCCAGTACAACAGCCGGCGGAAAGGCGTTGCCAAAGCCTTTGCCGAAAATGTCCATTTGCACCGGGCTGGGATTGCCGGAGTCAAACGTGAACGTCACTTTTTCGATGACCGGGACTTGCTGTTTCCCTCCGTCGTCGGCGCGCACGATTGCGGACGCGCAAGAAAGCATCAGGAAGAGTCCGAGTGTAGTGGCGGAGGCAAAGCTCCGCGCAAAGCTGTTGCGTCGCATGATAAAAGTCCTTACTTCAAATTGTGAGGGGACCTTTGTTCGTGCTGGTAGAGGCTGAACCACATCAGCCTTGCGATCTTGGAAGTGGCGACAACAACTTGCAGCGAACTTGGGTGCATTCTGGGCCAAGTGGCCGGATCAGGCAAGTTACCGCCGGAACTGGTGGGCGAACCAGGCTTGTAAACAGCCACAGTAAGAACCTGAGGTGCAAAGAGTTACGGCGCAATCGCGGGCCGCGGCTGGTTACAGATCGGGGCCGTTCTTGCCCGTCATTTTGCTGAGCTGGAACTTAGCTTTGAGTTTGACCTTGCCCGCCTGGCTGAAGAACTCAATCTCTTTTTCGTCTGCCGGGATGGCGGGTTCCCCGGCTGCCGTTTTTCGCGGAAACTTGAACGTCAGCTGGTAGGGCGTGGTGCGGCCTCCATACTTGGCGATGAGCACGGACTCCGGCGCGATCTTCTTTTGCGTCTTGGGATCCACCAGGTTGGTAATCTTGATCAGCCCGTCCTCGTCCAGTCCTTCAAAGGGTGTCATGTCCGGCGAATTGACGATGATGATGTAATCGTCCGGCGTATCTTCCAGCAAATCGTCGCCTTTTTCCGGGTCCACGCGGCCGCACAGCGAAGACTGGCGGAATTTGGCGGCGCGAACCGTGCGCGACGACTGCCAGGTGACCTGAAAGATCACAATGGACTCGGTAGCTCCCGTGGCCCAGGAGGAGGGCGTTCTGTCCCCCTTGCCCCATTCCGGCCGGCCGTTGCAGTCCACCGGCAGGGGCGTAAGGAAGTGGGTGGAGCCTTTGAGCCACGGCGCTCCAACTTCCACCATCTTTACCCAGGGCGAATCAAAAAGGATCTTCTGCACGTCCTCCATCGTCCAGGCTTTGTACTCTTTGTCCTTCCACGGGTCGGCGGCAAATGCGGTGATGGCGATCGCCGCCACACAGATTCCCACGAGCATCTTGAGCGGCGCTCGCAAACCAGTTTCAGCCTTGCGGCGTAAGGGATGAACTGCGGACGGTCTGGCGAATGGACGCATAAGGGCCCTCGTTGCAGATGAAGTGCACTAACTTTTCGTTTCTGGATTTGTTTCGGACGGCGCTATTGTAGGTCTCGGGTTTTGGCGGAGTCAATCTTTATCATGGCTGCCACGCGCTCATCTCATTGTTTGCATTTTGGTTATCATCTGCCGGCCCGGTCACACGCCCGGTGTGGCCTTTTGTGCCGGAAGGGAACCGCCAGCCGCCGCGCATCGTATAACATTTGGGAGAGGCCTCTATGTTGACTTTTTTGCTGTGGTGCATCCTTTTGGTGGTGTGCTGGCCGCTGGCCCTGATCGCCCTGGTCCTGTATCCCTTGGTGTGGTTGATTCTGCTGCCTTTCCGCATCGTGGGCATCGCCGTGGGCGGGGTGCTGGAACTGCTGCGCTCCATCATTTTCCTTCCGGCTCGCGTCCTGAGCGGACGCCGGGCTTAGATTTCCCCTCGCCAGGTTTTGCGCAGCGCCGGCGCCTCGACGGGCAAGCGCGGGGGAGCCTCGCAAAAAGTCAGGGACGCGATTTTCCGCGTCCCTGTATCTAATGATTGTAGATAGAAGCTCAGCCAAATTCTGGCCGGGTAGGCACCGGCGGTATCTCTCAGAGCGATGACTCCGAAGAGCCCACAACTTTGAACGGCGCCGCCCCAAAGATCACGTCAATCACATCGCAACTGTAGGCGATGCTGAAGCCGGCGACGCCCGGTGTTGCCCGGTCCGTTGCGGTTTGCAAATTCAAAGTGGTCCCTGACTGCAACAACAAGCCACCCCTGATAAAACCGCTGGCGCCTGGGCCAACTACGAACTGGCCATTGGTGCCTTGCACCAGGACCAGTCCTGTCCATTGCAAAGTAGCGTTGTTGATTTCCAGATCATTGGGGACCACCAGGATGCCGAACCCAGACAGGCTTGCTCCGGACGAGAGCTTTAGGTTCGGGTCCGTGATCACCACGATGGCCGGGTTGGCGCTGGTGCCATAGCTGGGCGCCAGACTGGCTGCGGACACCGCGAAGTAGTTAGGCTTACTGTTGTTGGCGGCGACGAACGTATTGAGCGCCGCAATGGAATTCTGCATCATCAAGGCGCTGCCTGACTGGTAAACCGTGGAATCTGCCTGGTTCCCTGGTCCGCCAACAAACGGAGACGTGGCGTTCACCGGCAGTGTCACGGCGGGCACCTGAGGCGCAAAGAAAGCTGAGGTGGCCAGCAGTTCCGGGGCCGCCAGATTGAGATTGGCGTAGCAAGTCGGGTCGCTCGGATCGCAGCTTGTGCTTGGCGGCAGCGGTGTGGGCGTCGCGATCGGCGTGGGCGTTGGCATGGGCGTGGGTGTCGGAGTCGAATCATGGCCGTCGTGACCGTGGTGGTCTCCACTTCCGCTCGGCGTCGGTGTCGGAGTCGGAGCCGGCGTGGGCGTCGGAGTCGGACTCGAAGTCGTGCTGCTGCCTCCGCTGGTGATGAACCGCGGAGTTGGGTCCGTGCCGCGCACCCACCACAAACCGGGCGTGCAGGTGTTGCTTCCGATGCTGCTGCCATCAGCATTGCAGGAATTATTGGCCACGGTCACGATGTTGAAGCGCAGATCGTCCAACGACTGTTGCAAACGGCTGGAAGTCTGCGTGGTATCCGATCCCAATGCGGAAACGGCTGAGCAGCGGCCGCTGCTGGAAAGTGAGCCGTCCACGGCATGCGGCCGGCCGTCAATCGCCGTGTTGGGAATGCCTGAGCCCGAGGTGCCGAACAAAACTGCGGCGTCCGGAGCGTCCATGGTGATGGCCCCAGGAGGGCGAATCGAAGGCGCGGCCACTTCAGCGCGCAATACCTTGCTGGCGCTCAAGCCCGCGGGGCCGGGAGTGGCTGCCAGCGCGGTCAGCATGTATACCGTCTGCATGCCGTTGGCGTCACAAGCCGGATTCACGCCGCCGGGCGAGACTTGTTCGGTTTGTCCGTCCCAGCAAACGCGCGCCCCGGCCAGAGCGGCAGAGTCCACGGGATAAGGACCAATGCCGTTGGTCTTCATGTTGATGCGGACCCATTTGTAACCCATGGGGCCGATGGCCGGCGTCATGGCAGCTTGCGGCGTCAGGTTCCACCCTGCGGTCGAAGGCACCACGTTGCATTTTGTCCCGTTCGGAACGCCGGACGGGTAGTCATGACAAAGCTGGGTGTCAAAATAGCGGTTGCTGGGGTCGGTGGGATCAACCACCTCGCCTCCCGCCGGATTCAACACGTACAACACGCCGCCGGCGTTGCCGGCCACATCTTGCGGCAGCAGATCCGCCAGGCCTCCGCCTGCGGGATTGGTGGCCCAGGGATACTTCAGCCGGTCGCGGACTTCTTCCACGCCGGAACGCGCCGCGTAATAGGTGCTCAAACTGGTCGAGTAGTTGGCGTCAATGCGGGTCTCTGTGTCCGCTGACAGCACCATGAACAAGCCAATCGCTGACAGCAGAAGCAGCGCAAACAGCGTGAGCAGCAGGGCTGCTCCGCGCTCTCTGGTCCGAATTGCTGTGGCCATGGCGATTTTCATCATTGGCTCAACCTTGAGGTTGCGGACATCGAAGTTCGCATGTAGCCCCCGCTGGCCGGATCACGAAGCGTGGTGACCAGGCTGAGATTGATCTTGATGGTACGGATGGAAGCGATGGTGGCTTGACCGCTTGTCGTGGAGATGTTCACTCCTCCAGTTACGTCTATCGGATTGCCATTGATGTCATAAAACGCAAACAGGTCCTCGCCGGATTGTCCCGCGCCGGTGCCTGGGGGATAGACCTGGTTGGTTTCCGTGTAGTTAATGGTTGTCGGCTGCGCCAGCGGACTTCCCGGTGTCTTGGGTACGGCGTAACGCCGTACGCAGGGGCAATTGGGATCATTGGAATCGCTGGCGACGTAGCCGATGGTCACGCTGTAGACCTGCCCTTCCTGGTTGACGTCGCCTTCCATCAGAATGCTCGTGGGCGAAACCGCCACCAGGCCCGCGGCCACGCGGGGATCAGTGTTGTCCGGCATGCTGGCATACATGGAAGACTTGGGATAGCCGGCCATGTGCAGATCGCGCACCGTCTGGTCCAGAAACTCGCGCGCCTGCTGGCTCATGTCCAGTTTCATGGCTTCCGATGCTGACCTTTTCTGCATGCTGTCAACCTGTTCGAACACCGCCGCGGTAATGACGCCGAAGATGGCCACGGCAATCAACATCTCCAGCAGGGTAACGCCCGCCGCCGCGCGGCTACTGCGCTGTCTGGCCATGGTCGCTGATGATGGACGGCGCTGCGCCATTACAAATTCCCCCGATAATTATGCAAAGTAACGGGCCGGGCAAAAACCGCCGCCGGGCTCGCGTTGCCAACCATGGCTTTGGCGCTCACCGTAACCAGTTGCGTACCCGGCGTTGGGCCGGGATCAATTCTCCAGCGCACGTCATACCGTACACCCGAACCTGCCGGGCACCCGCCATACTGCATCGAGTAATTGGGGACTGGCGCCTGGGTGTAGTCCACGGCTGCGTCAAACGCTCCCGGGGCAATTAGCGGCGAGCCGCCGGGATTTGTATCCACAACAAAAGCGTTGCCGGCACAATCGTTGACCTGCGTCATCGCGGCAGGACCGGTTGCGCTCTGCGGAATGGCCACGATCTTTTCCATGGTGCTCTCAGCCAGGGTGGCCGCGGTGGTGTTCAGCTTGGAGCGTCCGTTATTGGCCGTGGCCACAAAGATGATCCCCATGCTCCCTAGCAGCCCTACCGTCAAAATGGTCATCGCGATCAGCAGTTCGATCAGGGTGAAGCCGCCTGAGCGCCCGCGGGAACTGGAACACCGAATTTGCGCCACTGTTTTCATTTCGTCTTCTAAACTAACTTCTCCTGGACCAACTTCCCTAATTCCAACTTCTTCCACCGCCTGGGGCCGGCGTGTAAACCCATATTTTGACCCTGCCCGTGGGGCTCACGGTGACCGCGGCGTAGGAAATGTCCACCGTGGAACGCTGCATCTGCAAATATTGCACCCAGGCCACCGAGCCGGAGGGAATCAAGTTCACGCAACCGGACGTCGTGGATGTTCGCTGGCACGGCAGGCCGCGTCCGTTCCAGGCCAGGCCCGGCACCATGTGGTCCTGCTGGTTGTACATCACGGAGCTTTCCAGGGAGATGGGCGTGAAGCCCAAGGTGGTCTGGTCCATGGTCACGGGCAGTCCCGTGTTGTTCAAAGTGACCAGCCCAGACAACTGCACTTGCGGTTCCGTGGGAGCACAGAGTCCATCGCCGTCCAGGTCCAGGCAAACCTGCGCTGGACGCGCGCCCGGCGGCGTGCTCAACACTTCGTAATAGGTGTTGTCCTGGGTGGACCGTATGCGGGCCTGCTGATAAAAGCTGGCCAACTGCTCGGCGGCCGATTTCAGTTTGGCGTTGTCCACCACGCGGGAGATGCTGGGGAGAGCAAGTCCTCCGACGACCAGCATGATCGCCAGAACGATCAGCAGCTCCGTCAGGCTGAACCCCGCTCGTGATTTCTTTTCCGCCAACCTCACTCCACACCTTCCTGGACAAGCTGTGAGCTCGCTCGTTTTTTGAGCGACAAAAAGGGCCCTATCAACACATAAGTGCTTGCATGCATCCGAACCATCTACCCTGGCAAGGGGGGCTGCCAGGCTGTCATACGCGAGTAGATTTCAGATGACTTTCGTAAGGTTACTTTGGTACCCAAACATAGTAGCGCACGTGCAAGTGTGATCTGTTAATAATCCACTTAAGCTATTGATTATAAGCTAATTATAATTATTTCCCCAGTGCCTAAAAATGGGTCAAATGGCCACCTTCTAAGGCGGCCGTCCGGCCTCCGGGTGCTGTGTTCTTATGGCCCTGACCGCTAGGCCATTGGCCATAAGAACAACAACCTCGTGCATATACACAGCAAATGTTTTCATGTCGAAACGTTCTCCGTCACACGTTCTGCGTGACCGCCAGGTTTCATCCAGAGCTCTTCGCGGTCCTTCAGGAAGTCTCCGGATCTTCCGCCAAGGCTTGGTTCTTTGTCGCCACCGTCTTCAAAAAGGGCGACTGGTTGTGATTCGTCGATGGCAGGAAGAGGAACCCAACACCGGTTTTCAGGCTTTGGACTCGTCTGGCTGGGAGAGCAAACTTAGGCCACCACTGCTTGGTATAATCGGTTGCCTTCTTGCACAGGGAACCTATCCCCCAGGGGATCGAGTTTCCCTGCATCCTAGGTATGTATCACCAGGAGGACCGCATGGCTTCGCGTCTTTTACTTCTAGTCGTCATAGTTTCTCTTACTTTCCCGGTTTCCAGCCTTTCCCAGCAAGCGTGTAGAGCCGAGTTCTTCGTCGGTGTGATCGGCGCCACGGGAGACAGCTTCCGTGGACTCGGCGCGGACGACTTCTCGGCGCGCGCCGCCAAGTCCGCCATCGCCATCAAGTCGGTCAGCTTCGATGATGGTCCGCGCCGCGTGCTGTTTGTCGTAGACAACGGCAAGAAGATCAACAGCAACACTAGAAAAGTTGAGATCGAAATGGTGAATGCCATGATGGCCGCAGGGCGTCCCGGCGACACTTTTGCTTTGATCGCCACCCATGGAGCAAACCGCACTGCCAAGTTTGGCGAAGAACGCGCCAATTTGACCTCTGTTCTGGCCCAGGAGGTGGACAGCAAATCCGGAGCCACGGTGGGCGCACTGGACGCGTTGATGGAAGGAATTGAATGGTTCGGAGCTCCGGCCAATGGTGACGCGATTGTGGTCATCGCCGCTGAACTGGAGGGCAGCCACAAGGCCAATCCTAAAGCAGTCGCCAAGGCCCTGGCAGAGCATCGCATCCGCATGTTCGGTTTAGCGTTGGGCCCGGTGGCCACAAAGAGTGTGGTAGCCGGTGGGACGATGACCTCCACCACGTCCCAGGGATTGGCATACACCACGCCGGGCGTCGGGGACATGGTGTACAACACCGGCGACGAAAATTTCTTTCCGCTTACCAGCCGTAGTGGCGGCCTGGTGCTGGGGGTGCTCGGCGGATCACGCCAGGCCTACAATCTGGAGGATCCCAAAACAAAACAGATGCTGGGACAAAAAGCCCGCCAGGTCTTCAGCATGATCGGCACGTTTTATCGTGTGGAAATTGTGCCGCCGCAGCTCTCGCATCCGGAAGATATTAAAGTGGATGTAGTGGAGCGGATCCACAAAATCGCCCCGCAGATGTGGCTTCTGTATCCAGTGGAACTGGGTCCCTGCTAAAGCACCGCAAGCAAACAGCATTCGCATAAACGGTGCACCGCCTCAATGACGGCGCATCACGATCTTCCTGGTTCCGCCCGTCCTGCGCAACTAATGCCTTCTGCCGGGTTAATACGTCGCATAGCGCTTTCACCTGGAGGAATTTGGAACGAGGGAGAGATCTTTACTATGCGACGAAATCTGGCTCATCTAATGGCACTGGCAGTTCTGGGACTGGGGACCGCGGCTTTTGCCCAACCCACGGGCGACGGTTCTGATCTTCGCAATGACCGCAGAGATGTGCGGCAAGACAAACGCGACCTGCGCGGCGACCGCAGGGACATCCGCTCCGATAAACGCGATCTGCGGGCCGATCGCACCGACCGCAACGCCGATCGCCGCGACCTGAACCGCGACAATCGTGACCTGGCCCGCGACCGCCGCGAGCGCAACCAGGACCTGAGAAACGGCGATGTCCGCGACGCCAGGAAAGAACAGCGCGACATCAATCGCGACAAGCGCGATATCCGCAGCGACCGGCGCGACCTGCGCGCTGACAAACGCGACATACGCAACGACCGTCGCGACCTGAGCAAAGACCGCAGGGATGCGCGCAGCGACAAACGGGACATCAAGCACGACCGGCGGGACATCCGTCGCGACAAGCGCGGCAAGTAGAATCTGACTCGAGAATTCGAAGCGAAGCCCTGGGGGCATTCCCCGGGGCTTTTCTATTTTGGCCCGAGGTGAATCGGTCGGATTCGGCTACTTGGGTGGGATAAGTGCGCTGCCGTACCCCATTCGGCTCCAGATTGCGGCTGCAAACGCGCGGTTGGAACGGATTGTGCGAGAGCCGAGGGGATCAGAACCCCATGAGTAAACACTACATCTAGTGTTCGTCGTCAAGCGCTTCCACAAGGCACAGGAGTCGCCCCGGTGAACTGTAATTTCCACAGGACACCCCAAAAATAGTCCTTGACACAGATAGGGTTAGGCGTACGATGTGGTAGAAAGTGGTTTGAAGTGGTACAAAAGTGGTTCGATCTAGGGGTAAGTGGCCAGAAGTAGAGCAAAGGGCAAATGAACCATAAAAACCCCCAAATTGCGGTGACCGAGCCAGTAAATCAGCAAGAAATGGCCGTTTTTGCCTCCGTTCGACCGGCAAAAGCCGGAATGGAAGTAAGACCCAATGTTTCGCGGCAACCATCCAACTCGCGTGGACGAAAAGGGACGGCTCAAGGTCCCCGCGGAGTTCAAGCGCCTCATAGACGAGAAGTACGGAACGCAATTTTACATCACTTCTTTGGACGGAAAGGTTGCTCAAGTATATCCCTTCGAGGAATGGCAGCGGATCGAGCAGAAGCTGGCGCAGCTATCGAATTTCAACCCGACCAAGAAAAAGCTTTTGAGCCGCACCAACTATTACGGCCAGGTTGTCGAGATGGACGGGCAGGGGCGCTTGCTGATGCCGGCGCTGCTGCGCGACGCGGCCGGGATCAAGGGCGAAGTGGCGGTGGTGGGCAATCTTACTTACCTGGAAGTGCAGAGCATCGAGCGCTACCAGAAGGACATCGAAGACAACCCGATCACGTCGGACGATGAGAAGACACTCGACGAACTGGGCATCTAGTGGCGCGGCAAGAAAACGATTTTGGCTCGAAAAAAGCTCCCGAGGGGGCGCATGGCGGTGGAAAAGCGGCTGGCCATGTTTCAGTTCTTTTACAAGAAGCGATCGACTTTTTGGCAATCCGTCGCGGCGGGACCTATATCGACGCGACCCTGGGTTTGGGCGGCCACAGTTTCGAAATTGCAAAGCGCCTCAGCCCACAGGGTCATTTGATTGGCTTCGATAAAGACACCCACGCGCTGGAGCAGGCAGGGCAGAGGCTTTCGGAGGTCGGAGGTGATGCTCCGAAAATCACTCTGCTGCATAGCTCATACGCCGACGTCGCCAGTCACGTGCCGCCCGCATCTGCGGACGGGCTGCTGGCCGACCTGGGCGTGAGTTCGCTCCAGTTCGGGGACCCCCGGCGCGGATTCAGTTTTCAGGCGGATGGACCGCTCGACATGCGGATGGACCCGCAGGGTGAGCGTACCGCCGATCAAGTGGTAAACCACATGCGCGAAGAAGACCTCGCAAATGTGATTTACGAATTCGGTGAGGAAAGGAGGTCGCGGAGAATCGCCAGAGCCATTGTCCGGGCGCGGCCGATAAGAAGTACCGCTCATCTGGCACAAGTCATATCGGCTGCGCTCCGGTCAATGAAACAGCGACACGGGGCTCGGGAAAAGATTCATCCGGCGACCAGGACTTTCCAGGCAATCCGAATCTTCGTAAACCGCGAACTGGAAGACCTGCAGGCGCTGCTCGAAGCGGCGCCTAAGGTGCTGAAAACAGGGGGACGGCTGGTGGTGATCAGCTTTCACTCCCTGGAAGACAGAATGGTGAAAGACGCCCTCAGAAAAGGTAGGGAAGAGGGCATCTACAACGTTCTTACTAAGAGGCCAGTCGTCGGAACCGAAGCAGAGGTTGATCGCAACCCACGGTCACGCAGTGCGAAGCTGCGGGCCGCGGAGAGACTTTAGAGTTTTGCTTCTCGTGCACCGTGGTAGGGCAGGGAAGCGAGCAGGATTCCGGGAGGGCGCTGCCTTCCTCCATTACTTGGGCGAAAACTACAGGTTCCTTCCTTTGCATCGGCGCCTTCCCGGAACACAAAGATCCCTCGAGAAAGCTGAGGACCAAAGAAATGTTTCAAGGCACAACGATTGACGAGCTGATCAACAGCGTGGAGCGCGCGGAACAGAACGCGCACAAACAGACCGCTCACAAACAGACCGCTCACAAACAAAGCGAGGACGCCGTGGCGTTCTCTTTTCGCGACTATCCGCTCCGCCGCGTGGAGTTGCAGGAACTAACTGAGGTGGCTTAGATGTCAGCCGGAGCAATGAACATTACGGGCATGATTACGCCGGTGGATTTGCGCGCGGCAGACGCGCCTGCCGGTGCGCGCCGGGTGTCAGCCACGGCGGGGATCACGCCGGAATTCTATTTTCACAAGAATATTGATAATTCGCGCGTGGTGAAAGTCTCGGATCCGCGCCGCCGCCGGGAGATCCGCCTGTTTTCCGGCAGCGTGGCCGTGTTGTTCCTGCTCATCATGGTTTATTCCTGGCAGCACTTCAGTGCCGTGGAATACGGCTACAAGATTGAAGCGCAGAAATCTGAACGCGACCGCCTGGTGGAAGTGAACCGCAATCTTAAGCTGGAGGAAGCCGGCCTGCGCGATCCCGGCAGAATTGATGTGTTGGCGCGGCAGATGGGCCTGGAATCGCCCGAACCGGGTCAGGTCATGCGACTGAATGACGGCGACACGGATCGGCCGTCCGGTCTGGCGGGTGGTCCGGTGATGGCTCGTATGTCTCCGGTGGCAGTGGTGCCGGCGCAATAGCCGAAGGCATGTTGCCGAGATCGCTGCGGAAAAAGTTTAATCAGCAAGTTTGAGCCGGTTCGCCGGTTCATTCGATGGCGGACTCTGGAAAACCAGCTAGGGCCGCCATTACGTTTTTGTGGCGCTAAGAAACAAGCGTGGCCAACACTACTCCCAATCGGCGTCTCACCTACCTGGCCGCATTCCTGGCATTCTGGTTTGTGGCCATCTGCCTCCGTCTGGTTTGGGTGCAGGTGGTTTGCTACGGAGATTACGCTGGCAAAGCCGGCCGCCAACAACAGCGCACCATTGAAGTCTCCGCCGTGCGCGGCAACATCTATGACCGCAAGGGCAACGAGCTGGCCATGACGGTCACCGTGGACTCGGTCTTTGCCGTGCCATCTGAAATCCCCGACGTTCGCTCCGTTTCCCGGCTGCTGGGCAGCATTCTGAACAGCGATCCCATGGAAATCGAGCACCGTATGAGCGGGACACATGCGTTTGCCTGGGTGGCGCGCAAGATTGATCCCGCCCAGGCCGCGCGCATCCGCTCGCTCAACTTAAAAGGCATCTACTTTCAAAAAGAGTCCAAGCGGTTTTATCCCAAGCGCGAGATGGCGGCGCAGGCGCTGGGCACGGTGGGCATGGATGACACTGGCCTGACCGGGTTGGAGCGCGAATTTCAACCGCAGTTGGCGGGCAAACCGGGCAAGTTGCTGATCTCCATGGACGCCAAGAAGCGCTGGTTCGGACGCGTGGAGAAGAAGCCAGACCCGGGCGACAACCTGGTCCTGACGCTGGACGAAAACATTCAGTACATCGCGGAGCGCGAACTGGAGAAGGCCATCGCGGACACGCACGCGGAAGCGGGGACCATCATCGTAGAAAATCCGCGCACCGGTGAGATTCTTGCGCTGGCCAACCGACCCACATTCAATCCCAACCTGCTCAGCGCAACCGATCCCAGATCGCTCAAGAACCGCGCGGTGAGTGACATTTACGAGCCGGGGTCCACGTTCAAGATTGTCACGCTGGCCGCGGCGCTGGAAGAAAAGATCACCAATCCCGATGAAGTCGTGGACTGCCAGAACGGCTCCATCGTGCTCAACGGGTTGAAAATCCACGACCACAAATCTTACGGCGACTTGACCGTCGCGCAAGTGCTGGAGAAATCCAGTGACGTGGGCGCCATCAAGATCGCGCTGCGGTTGGGCGAACAGCGTTTTGACCGTTACATCCGCAACTTCGGTTTCGGCTCGCAATCGGGCATCGAGCTGCCCTACGAAACGCGCGGCATGACCAAGCCGGTGACCCGCTGGTCCAAGGTGAGTATCGGCGCAATTTCCATGGGCCAGGAGATTGGCGTTTCCCCGATCCAACTGGTGAGCATGGTTTCCACCATCGCCAATGACGGAGTGTACGTGCCGCCGCGGATCGTCGCCGGGACCACGCCGCCCCGCAGCACGCCGCAGTTGATTGCGTTTCATCCCGCGCTGGGGCGCCGCGTGATCTCCACCCTGACTGCCGCGCAAATGAAGAGCATGATGGAGGGCGTGGTGCTGCGCGGAACCGGCAAGCGGGCCATTCTGGATGGCTACAGCTCCGCGGGCAAGACCGGCACGGCGCAGAAGATTGACGAGAACGGCAGATACTCGCACCAAAAGCACGTTCTTTCTTTTGTGGGCTTTGCGCCAATCAACAACCCGGCAGTCACCGTGCTGGTGGTGCTGGACACCCCAACCGGCCCGCAGGATGGCGGCATGGTGGCAGGGCCGGTGTTTTCACGCGTGGCCCAGCAGGTGCTGGGTTACATGAACGTTCCGCATGACGTGGAGTTGCAGGCCCGGCGACGCATGACGCTGCGCGCGCAAGCAAAGAATGAAGATCTGACCGACGCTGCTCCGGATTACATCGCGGACCAGACAGCGACAGCGTCGGTTGCTGCACCGGCCAGTGCGGAGCCTGCGGGGCCGCAGCCGGCTGATGGAAGCACCAAACAGGCAGTCGCACAGGCGACTCCGGTGGCCAAGCCTTCTGCCCCTCCGCAAACTGCGCCTGTGATCATGACTGCGGCAGTGGTCCCGCGTGGGACTCTGGTGGTGGATGTCGGCGGCAGCGTGACGGTTCCGGATTTTCGCGGCAAGCCTTTGCGTACAGCGCTGGAAGAAGCCGAGTCAGCGGGATTGGAACTGGAAGTCAGCGGCAGCGGAGTTGGGAAAGAACAGTCGCCGGCGGCAGGAGCGAAAGTGATGCCGGGAGGACACGTGGTGGTGAGATTTGGAAGATGAAGCGATTTAGTAACTGGATAATTTGGTAATTTGGTAATCGTGAGCAGACAAGACGAGCTTCGTGATCGAACAAAGAAGTTTGCCATCAGGATCGTACGTCTCTTTCGCGCACTGCCGAAATCCATTGAAGCCCAAGTGATGGGGAAGCAGCTGCTGCGCTGTGGCACATCTGCAGCAGCAAACTATCGCGCCGCGTGCCGCGCCCGATCAAAAGCTGAGTTTGTCGCAAGAATCGGCATTGTTGCAGAAGAAGCTGACGAAAGCGTCCTGTGGATTGAAATGCTGGAGGAAACGAATGTTCTCAGTCGTGATCGGCTCGCGGAAATCGTGAAAGAAGCCCGTGAACTTACCGCGATTTTCTCTGCATCTCACAAAACTGCAAGGGACAATCGGTAGTTTCAATTACCAAATTACCAACTTACCCAATTACCAATTTCCTAGATAAACATCTCTTCGTCTTCTTCCATAGCGTTGCCCGTGGCGGGTTTTTTGCGGGAGCGGTTAGCGCGCAGGAAGCCCAGCCCCGCGTTGACCGCGTGCAGGATGGCGCGGACGCGGCGCACCGGCCCCAGAACTTTGTACTGCAGAAGTTCCGTAGTGGTTTCGATCTTCTCCATGGTATGGCCCACGAACTCGTCCAGGCGGACGGCGTGGCCGTGCGCGCGCTCCACGATATCGCCGGTGGCCTCCGCGATTTGTGATACCTGGTCGCGCACGGTAGCGCTGGATTCTGCCAGATTGGCGGTGATTTCCGCGATCTTGGGCTGAGCGTCATCCAGGATGGCGCGGCTGGTCGCCAGGATAGGCGTGGCTTGTTCTTCCACGCGCCCGGCAAGCTCCTGTATGCGCGCGGCCGTCTGCTTCATCGCCAGAAACATTGCGATCAAGATCACCAACTGAATCACGATGGCGACGGCCGCAACAATCACGAAAATGGCAACAACTTTGTCCACGATAAAAGTGAAGTCCCTGTTTTAGGAGCCTTTCTTGCCTTCGCCGGCGGTAGCTTCACGATACGCCTGGCGGCTGGCATCAATGGCCCGACTAATCTGCTCTTTTTGCTGGCCGACGACTTCCTTGCCGCGGTCCACCCACTGGCCCACGGTTTCGCGCGCCTCGCGGCCGCGATTTTTCAGGTACTCGGTGCCTTCCTGCGCGGTGTTCTTGAGGGCCTCGCGGGTCTCGCGTCCGGATCGCGGAGCGTACAGCACGCCCATCAAAGCGCCAAAGCCCAGTCCTGCCACAAACCACAACAGATTGTTGCCGTTATCTCTATCTGACATGCAGTAACCTCCACAAAACTCGATGGTAACACCCGGCGCTGCCCTTATTCAAATGTACGGCGGACGCTGTACCTGAGGCGGAGCTTTCTCAGACGGACGCTTGTGCCCGGCTTGTTGCGCCAGAAAATCAGGGCTCTCCATAGGTGTCAGAGTAGCTGCCGCTCTTGATCTTGGCCACCACCTTGAATCGCTTCAAGGGCACAGCCAGCAGGGCGCGGGCAAACGTAATGGATTCCACCGTGCGCACGTCAGGGTCCTTGATTTCCTGCAGCAGCTTGGCGGTGGCGGGATGGGAGATCTTGGTTTCAATCTCAACGAATTGCCGATACGCGTCCGCCGATGGCCACCAGGCTTTTAATGCTTTGTTGGGATCGTCAGGATTGATGTCAATATCCAGCATCTTGCCGGCGACGCTGAGCCCCTCGCCCACCACGTCTTCCGCCCGGTCAACGTCTTCCATCTGTAAATAGAGGTTGGCGGCGGTCGCAAGATGCCGCGCCTGATTGCCCAAGGGCAGGTCTTTGATGGCTTTTCTCAGTTCAGAAAGCGCCGAGCGGGCGGCGGTGGGGTTCTTCTTCATGGTCAAGCGGGCCAGGGCTTCCAGCGTGGTTGCGCGCGGCGCCGGCCCGTAGGAGCGCGGGCTGCCGATCGTCACCGGCAGCATGCTGGCTTGGGCAATGGCTTGCGTGGGATCAGTCTCCGCAAGTTGCAGGATCAGGTCTTGGCGACGCTGTATTTCCTGGCGGATCGCCATGTCGGAGGCAGCCTTGCCGCCGGCGTTTTTGTTGGTCACGTTAAAGCTGGTGTTGCGGCGCGGCGGCTGGCCATCTTTGCCGGGCGACAGCGGCATGACCGAATCAATGCCGTTGGGATACTTGTCCATGGTGATCTTGAGCGTTGCGTTTTCTTCCAGCAGATGTTGGGCGCCGCTTTCGTCCAATTTGCGCAGCAGAGGGAGCAGCGCAAAGAGCTGAAATTCGTAGATGGAGCTGAAGCTGGCTGAGCCCCCCGATCCGCCTGCGGTAATGGCGAAAGTATCGTCAGCCTTGCGGGCCTGGCTCAGAATCTCATCAATGGCTTCGCGCGCCAGTTTGGGCGGCATGCTCTCGCCAAAGCGCGTGACCAATGCGGTGAGATCGCCGCCAAAAGTCACCGTCCGCTTGTTGTGCTCATGGACGCGGTAACTGGCCACGGCGGAGGCAAACAGCGACTGCTTTTCCGCGTTCATTTCCGGCGGCATGGCATCCAGCAGGGACGTGGCCGCGCCGTAAGGGAACTCGTCCCAGGATGTCACCTGCTGGATGAGGTGCATGGCTTTGTCGAACTGTTTCTTCTGAACGTAGTTGCCAATGATGACCTGCGACGCCTGTTTGCGGGCGTCGGGTTCGGCTTGCACCAGGCGCTCTTCCACATCGGACGGGGAGATGGGAAGCAGGACGCGAAAGATCTCAGTTTGCAAGTCGCTCTTGGTTTGGTCGTCATCCTGGATAGCGAGCGATACGGAGAACGCGTCCTGCAGCAGCCCGCGGGCCTTGGGTTGATCGGACGCAGCGTAAGCGGCCGCGATCTGCAAGAGCGAATAACAGCGCATCGGCGCATCCAGTCCGCGGGCCTGGCTTTCCGCCAGCTCCAGTGTCTGATGGGCGAGCAACTGGTCGGGGGTAAGCTTAGGCTTTGCGTCGGCAGAGTCTTTGGCGGCCTTCGTCTTTGCCGGCGGCTTAGCGGATGGCGCGTCCGGCTTAGGTGCGGAAGTCTTGGGTTCCTGGGCGACGCTCCAATGCAACGTCATAACGACCAAAGTAAGCACCGTCACTCTGCTGATGTGAAACATGTCATGACCCCCGGTAGACGCGGACGACCGCCATCGATTGTAACCATATTCATAAGGGGTGTTTAGTCCTGAATTCGGCACTCCGGCGCTGGTTCGGGTTGGCAACGTGGGCCGTTGCGCCAAACATTTACAGGCGCTTTACACCAAACTGTCAGGTTCTTTACGTCGAACGTGCGGGAAACGTGTTTCCATGAGTGTACGGAGTGAGCGGTTGATCAAGTTCGCAGCGCAATTTCTTATTGATTGGCATCGGCACTCAAAAATCTTGTTAAAGGTTTGACGGAGAAGCAAAAAAATGAAAAAGCCCCTTTTGAAAGTACTAGCAGCGGTCGCGGTCGGAGTGCTGGGTCTGGTGGCGTTTGCCCAGATGCCCAAGCATCATGATCCGGCGGCGCGCATCCAGCATCACGTGGATTTCCTGACCAAGAAGCTGGCGCTGACCCCGGCGCAACAGCAGCAGGCCACCACCATTTTCACCAACCAGGCCAACGCCGGCAAGGCGATGCGCGAACAGATGAAGACCGCGCATGAGAGCCTGAAGGCCGCCGTGCAGAAGAATGACAGCGCGGCGATTGACCAGGCCTCCAACACCATCGGCAACACCACGGCGCAGATGATTTCCTCGCGCGCCAAGGCGCGGGCTGCGTTTTTCGCCACGCTCACTCCTGACCAGCAAAGCAAACTCACGGAAATGGAAAGTCATGGCCGGGGCAAAGGCTGGGGCCATGGACGCGGACGCGGCGGACATGGCGGACCCGGCGGACCCGGCGGACCTCCTCCGGACGGACAATTCTAAGAGCCCAGGTCTCCTTCTGGCTCTCCCGCTGAGGACAGGCCCCAAGTCGGCAGCTTGGGCTTGTCCTCAGCATTTTTTTATGGCGATTCCAGAACAGGCCTAAAACCCTGCTAAATCCACAAGATCCAGATTATTCAGGGACTTTCAGAGCACACCCCAAGTGATCTTTACGATAACTTTACAATCCGCTTTCCGGTTGTTTACCCTGCGCGAACCAGGCGCCAGCTAAGCTCGAAGGAGAGGTAAGGATTCGTATGTCACTGGCGCCAAACACCATCAATGTGGGGAGCTTCAATTCGCTGCCCGAGGCGCCCCCGCGACTGGGCCGGAAGAGCGCGCTGGTGGTGGACGATTCGTCCACCATCCTGCACATGATCTGCACTTTGCTGGAACACCATAAAGTGGTGGAAGTGGTGGGCCGGGCGGAGAATGGATTGGAAGCGATCGATGCGGTCGCCAGCCTGAATCCTGAAATCGTGCTGATCGACGCGGAGCTTCCGGAGATGAGCGGCCTGCGCACGGCGCTGGTGCTTTCCCAGATGTGTCCGGCAACCAAAGTTGTTTTGATGACCATGGACCCCAGTTCGCAATTTCGCGAAGCCTGCGCCGGGTGCGGCGCGCACGCGGTGATTTACAAACCGCGTTTCCTGAAAGAGCTTTCAGCCGTGCTGCGGAACAATCCCGCCCCGCACAAGCCGGTGGCGTAGAGGATCACCCGGTGTGCCCGCGTACCAGTTGTACTTTCCGCAGACGCGGTTGCCATCCCCAAGGAAATATAATGAAGACGGGAACGGGCTTGGCAGCTCAACGCTTGCCTGGAACGGCGCGACCTTAAAATGGTGATGAAGATGAGACCGGCGACGAAAGAGCGAGTTTTCTGGTGGACGGCCGTGCCCGCCCTGGCCGGAGTGCTGGTGTTTCTCGCCGTCCTGCAATACCACTGGAGCCAGCAGGTCAGCGACGCCTCGCGGGAGCAGATGCTGTCCAACTTGCAGACCGCGCTGACGGGATTCCGCCTGGACCTGACCCACGAACTGGGCGCGGCGTGCCTGGAGGTGAGATCGGCGGTCCGCGAATCCGCGAACCAGAACAGCACGCGGTTCGGCGAACGATTCCAACATTGGCAGCAGACCGCGACCCATCCCGCGCTGGTGTCCCAGATATTTCTTTGGCAGAGCATCCCAGTTCAGAGCAACCCAGGGCAGACCAGCCGTCCAAGTCAAGACAATCAAGGCCGCTTGGTGCGTTTGTTTCCGGTGAGCGAGCACAATGATAAAGATGCGGTGAGCTGGCCACCCGAATTTCAGCGACTCCAGCAACGTCTGCAGGCGATGTCGCAACCAACCGACCGCCCGGGTAATGGCGGACCGCGTTTTTTCCGAAACAACAGAGGCCGGGGCCGCGGCGGAGCAGGGCCACGCGGTGGAACTGGACCGCGCGACGGTGCAGGGTCGCGAGCCGGTCGTCCGAACCGTAGCGCCGGCACTGCGGACGCGTTCCTCCCCTGGTTTGTGGACCAGTCCATCCCCGCGCTGGCGTCTCCTGTGCGGCAGCGCGATGAAGCCGGCGGCGATACCGCTTCCCCCGCTTCGGTTTCCTGGATCATCATCCAGTTGAATCCCGGCGTGCTGGAAAAAGAAATCTTCCCCGAACTGGCGCAGAAGTACTTTGGCGGCACCGGCGGCTTGAGCTACCACGTGGCGGTGGTAGACCAAAGCGCGCAGGCGCACGCGCTGTATGCTTCCGTCGCCGGGTTTGGCGGGAGCAGCGATCAAGCTCCCGACGCCGCGCTGGACCTGTTTGGTCCGCCACTCCGCCGCAACGGACCGGCCGTTGCCGTCGGGCCGCAGGACGTATTTGGCCCGCGCACAGGAACTACGGCAACCAGCGGACGTCCGCGGCAAGCGCAGAACCCCAACGGCGACCGCCGTGATTCCGGCGGGGAAAGAATGGTCCGCCTGGAGCCAATCCGCTATTCGTCGGACGACGGCGTGTGGAAAGTTGTGGTGAAGCATCCTAGCGGCTCGGTGGAAGCTGCCGTGAGCGGATTGCGCCGTCACAATCTGGCGGTGAGCTTTGGCGTTCTGGTGTTGCTGGCCGTGACCATGGGATTGGTGGTGGCTGCCAGCCAGCGCGCGCGGCGGCTGGCCATGCTGCAGATGGATTTTGTGGCCGGCGTGTCGCACGAGCTGCGCACGCCGCTGGCGGTGATTTCTTCCGCAGCGGAAAACATCGCGCACGGCGTGGTCGCCGACAAGCAACAACTGGCGCGCTACGGCGCGTCCATCGTGAAGCAAGCGCGCCAGCTCGCGCAACTGGTGGACCAGGTGCTGGTGTTCGCCGCCACCCAGCAAAAGCCGCAACGCTACCCGTTGCGTGCCGTGAACGTGAGTGAAGTGCTTTCCGCCGCGCTGGAAAATACGGCGAGCGTGGTCACTGCCGCGGGAGTTTCCGTGGAGCGCAATCTTGAGCCGGGATTGCCGCCGGTGAGCGCTGATTTCGCCGCGCTCTCGCAGTGCCTGCAAAACCTGATTACCAACGCCGTGAAATATGGCGGTGACGGACGCTGGGTGGGCATCCGTGCGGCAGCGCGCAAAGAAGGCGACGCCGTCCGCGAAGTGGAGATCACCGTTCAGGATCACGGCATGGGGATGAGCCAGGAAGAGTTGAAGCATATCTTTGAGCCTTTTTATCGCAGTCCGTCGGTCGCGGGATCCAGTATCCACGGCACCGGCCTGGGCCTGCCCCTGGCCAAGACGGTGATTGAAGCCATGCGCGGCACCCTTGCGGTGGAGAGCGAACCAGGCAAGGGAAGCGCTTTCACCATCCGCCTGGCGGTGGCCGACGGCCTGCGCGAATCACACGACGAACGCGCCGCCAAGAAAATCTCCGGACAGACCGCGGGTGAAACGCCATGAGCAACCGCATCCTGGTCATTGAAGACGAAGAAGACTTGCGCATGACGCTCAACGACCGTCTCAAGGCCGAAGGCTACGCGCCGGAGTTCGCTGCTGATGGCGACGAAGGCCTGCGCAAAGCCATCCAGGGCAAATACGATCTGATTCTTCTGGACGTGATGCTCCCCGGCAAAAACGGCCTGGACGTTTGCCGCGACATCCGCAAAGCCGGGCTCACCGTTCCCATCATCATGCTCACCGCGCGCGGCCAGTTGCTGGACAAAGTGCTGGGCCTGAAGATCGGGGCCGACGACTATCTCACCAAGCCGTTTGAGATGCTGGAACTGCTGGCCCGCATTGAAGTCCAGGTCCGCCGCAGCGAGGGGCAAGACCAGGAGCCGGACGGCATCCAGCAAATTGGACCGATCCAGGTGGACCTGCGCGGCACCACCGTCTCCCGCGACGGCAAAGTTGTCCCGCTTTCCGCCCGCGAATTCCGCCTGCTCCGCTACTTCGTGCTGCACCGCGGAACGACTCTCTCCCGCGAAGTGCTGCTGAAGGAAGTCTGGGGCTACAACGAAGACACCTTTACCCGGACGGTTGACGTCCACGTGGGCAGCCTGCGCCAGAAACTGGAAGCCGACCCCAAGAAACCGGCGCTGATCCTGACCGTTCCCGGCCTGGGTTACAAATTTGCGGCGTAAGACCTTGCCGCTGATGACGGACCAAAACCTCACCACTGATGACGCTGATTACACTGATCATCACTGATCAGAACCGGGCAAAGGCCAAGGGCAAAGGGCCATATACAGCGGCCAACTACCAAGAACCAAATACCAAATACCACAAGCCGAAAGCCAACCCGGCGATCCTCTGATGCCGCGTCATGTCTTTCTTGACCTGTCTTCAATCAGCGTTCATCGGTGACATCAGCGTCATCAGCGGTAAGTTTTTCCGGTCTTCACGTAAATTCCCATATTCACCCGTGTAAAAATCCGGTAAAGCCTATGGACTTCACCCCTGGCAACGGATTACAAAGCTCAGCGGAGCACAAAAAGGGTACCGGCATGATCCAGGATTTATGTCCCCGCGGCGCTGAACTCGTGGAAGCAGCCTCCCGCGCTGATCGTACTTTTAAGGCCAGCATTATCCAGTTTTTTTCCAATGCCAAAAAAGACGAAGAAGAGATGCGGCAGTTGGAGTCGCTGGGCGAGCTGCAGCGGGACGCCGATGAGGCATTCCATCGCCACCAGAGATTGTGTACGGCCTGCGCGCACATGCACGAAGCGGCGGTGCGCGAGCCTGCGGGAGATTGATTTCGGCTTTATCCTTAGTTCCTGAGTTTCCTCCATCACTTACAAACGTGAGCCATGCTGAAAGTGGGCGTCCCCGGGCGCCCATTTTTTTTGGGGGCCTTCGAATGTGCTGCGACGTACCTCTCGATTTGCTGTGTCTTGCGAAACCCGTGTGACGGCCCCCGCTATCGGGAAGTGTTTCTTCCTTTGCGACCTCCGCGTCCTCTGCTGTGAAATGCCGGGTTCGGTTTTCACCTAAACCCCCAAAACCCGCCAATCGCCACCCGGATTGCCCTGATCACAGCGACTGTGTGGGACAGTTTCCCGACAGACATTTAGAATAAAGACCAGCGGGAACCTTCGGGTCTCGACTTAGACAATGAAGACCTTTCTCGACACAGTTCGCGAGCGCGTAGTCGTCTATGACGGCGCGATGGGCACGCAGATCCAGGACCGCAACCCGTCGCTGGACGACTATTGGGGCCAGGAGAACTGCTCAGAAATTCTGGTCCTGAGCCGCCCGGACATCATCAAGGACATCCACGCCGCCTATTTCACCGCCGGGGCCGACGTGGTGGAGACGGACACCTTCGGCGGCACCAGCATCGTGCTGGGAGAATTCGGTCTCGCGGACAAAGTCCACGAGATCAACAAGCGCGCCGCGGAACTGGCGCGCGAAGTCGCCGCCGGTTTCTCCACGCCGGCGCGTCCGCGCTTTGTTGCCGGCTCCATGGGCCCGGGCACCAAGCTGCCTTCGCTGGGACACATCGGCTTTGACGCCATGTGGAAGGCCTATCTGGAGCAGGCGCTCGGCCTGATTGACGGCGGCGTTGACGTGCTGCTGATTGAAACCTGTCAGGACATTCTGCAAACTAAGATCGCGCTGGCTGCAGTGTTTGACGCCATGAAGCAAGCCGGCAAACGCCTGCCGGTGCAGGCGCAAGTCACGCTGCAGGACAACGGCGCCATGCTGCTGGGGACTGAGATTGGCGCGGTGGAAACCACGCTGGAGCCGTACGATTGCGAAATCGTCGGGCTGAACTGCGCCACCGGACCGAAAGAGATGAACGACGCGGTCCGCTACCTGGCGCACAACTCGCCGCAGGAAATTTCCGTGCTGCCCAACGCCGGGCTGCCGCACTCCACGGGGCAGGTCTATCGCCTCACGCCGGACGAGTTGGCCGAGTATCACAAGAAGTTCATCACCGAATACGGCGTACGCATTGTCGGCGGATGTTGCGGCACCACGCCCGAGCACATCAAAGTTGTTTCAGAAATATGCGCGAACCTGGAACCCGCCAAACGCGAAGTGAAGATCACCGCGGCCGCGGCCAGCGCCTACAGCATGGTCCCGCTGGACCTGGAGCCCAAGCCGCTGATCGTCGCGGAAGAAATGAACACCACCACGCGGGTGGAGAACTTCAAGAACATGGTCCGCGAAGGGAAGTATGACGACATTCTGGCCCTGGCCAAAAAGCTGGTGGCGGAAGGCTCACACATGCTGGACCTGTGCTGCGCCATTGTGGGCGAAGACGAGAAAGCGTACATCAGCAACATTCTGGACAAAGTCGCCACGCGTGTGCCCGCGCCGGTGCTGGTGGATTCCACCGAGGCCGACGTGATCGAAGAAGCGCTGAAGCGTATTCCCGGCAAGGCCATCATCAACTCTATCAATCTGGAGGACGGTGAGAAGCGCACGTCGAAAGTTCTGCCCATGGCCAAGCGCTACGGTGCGGCGGTGATCGCCCTGACTATTGACGAAGACGGCATGGCCCTGACGGCGGAGAAGAAAACCGCCGTCGCCAAGCGCATCTTCAAATTGGCCACCGAAAAATACGGCATTCGTCCGCAGGACCTGATCTTTGACGCGCTGACGCTGCCCATTTCCACCGGCCAGGAAGAGTACCGCAGCGCCGGCATTGAGACCCTGAACGCCATCAAGAGGATCAAGCAGGAACTGCCCGACGTGAAGACCATTCTGGGCGTGAGCAACATCTCGTTTGGCTTGAACACTTACGCGCGGCGCGTGCTCAACAGCGTGTTCATGAAGGAAGCCGTGGACAACGGTCTGGACATGGCGATTGTGAATTACGCCAAAATCTATCCTTTATATAAGATCCCGGAAATTGAGGTGGATCTGGCGCGCAAGCTCATCTATCGCGACCAGGCGAATGGCGATCCCCTGCAGTTCTACATGGCCCATTTCGCCGGGGCCACGCAGCAGCCGCAGGCGGACGTTACGCCGGTGGAAGCGCTGTCCGTGGAAGACAAGCTGAAGCGCTGCATCATCAACGGCGAAAAAGCCCTGGGTGACGGCGCGCAGAAGCAGTCGCTGGAGCAGATCCTGGATGCTGCGCTGGCCACCTACTCGCCGCTGGACATCATTAATACCGTCCTGCTCGATGGCATGAAGACCGTGGGCGAGTTATTTGGCGCGCGCAAGATGCAGTTGCCTTCCGTGCTGGATTCCGCCGGCGTGATGAAGCAGGCCGTGGCTTATCTTGAGCCCAAGATGGAGAAGAAGGACGGCAACCAGAAGGGGACCATCGTGCTGGCCACGGTGAAGGGCGACGTACACGATATCGGCAAGAACCTGGTGGACATCATCCTGAGCAACAACGGCTACAAGGTGGTGAACCTTGGCATCAAGCAGCCGTCGGACTCGATCATCGCCGCGGCCAAGCAGCACAACGCGCATGCCATCGGGCTGAGCGGGCTGCTGGTGAAGTCCACCCTGGAGATGAAGTACGTGATCCAGGACTTGCAAGCCCAGAAGCTGGACTATCCGGTGATCTGCGGCGGCGCTGCGCTCACGCGCAAATACGTGGAAGACGACCTGCGCCGCGAGTACGCGAACTCTGTCTTCTACGCCGACGATGCTTTTGCCGGCCTGCACATCATGGACGACCTGATCTCCGCCAACGGCCAGCGCGATAAGCGCCTGGAAGAGGGAAGAACAGTAAAAGAGTTTGCCAAGACCACGGCGATCGCGGGCGGCGCAAGCTCCGCGAGCACGGAACGGTCATCGGCGGTGCAGCCTGCGCCGAACATTCCTGTGCCGCCGTTTTACGGCGTGCGAGTGCGCAAAGACTGGGACCTTGAGCAACTGTTCAGTTACATCAACCACACGGCACTGTTCAAGAACCAGTGGCAATTGAAGACGGCGTCGCAAGCCGATTACGCGCGCCTGGTGGAAGAAAAATATAAGCCCGTCCTGCACGACTTGCAGAAAGAGGTTGCGGCACAGGGCTGGTTTGAACCGAAAGTCGTTTACGGCTACTTTGCCTGCCAGGCTGAAGGCAATGACGTGGTCCTGTACGACTCGCCGCAATCGAAAAGGGAAATCCAGCGGTTTACTTTCCCGCGCCAGCGCGAAGGCCGCAAGCTCTCCATCGCCGACTTCTTCTTACCCAAAGACTCCGGGCAGTTTGACGTGATTGGCCTCTCAGTGGTGACCGTGGGCAGCCGCGCGTCGCTAGAGACCAAGAAGCTCTTTGATGCCGGCGAATTCACCAAGTATCTCTACTTGCACGGACTGAGCGTGGAGACCGCCGAAGCCCTGGCGGAGTTGCTGCACAAGAACATGAGGGAAGAGTTGGGCATCGCGGGCGACGATGCTCCGCGCATCACTGATCTGTTCCACCAGAAGTATCGGGGGTCGCGCTATTCATTCGGCTATCCCGCGTGTCCCAACCTTGAAGACCAGACAAAACTGTTCGCGCTGCTCAAGCCGGAAGAGAACATCGGCGTGCGCCTGACGCCCGGGTTCCACATGGAGCCGGAACAGTCCACGTCAGCGATTGTCGTGCATCATCCGCAAGCCAAGTATTTCGTGGTGTAGCGCGGCGCGCTTCTCTAAACATGAGAAGGACAGCGTTAAGAAACGTTCAGCACATCGCGTGAACCACACACAAACTCATTTGCTTTGACGCCTCATCAACAAAAAAGTTAGCGATGATGAACCGTCAATTTGTTGCGCGATGGAAAATGCGTGAAGAGCGCGCGACAAGCTCTCCACAATTGTGTAGAGAGCGCGCAGGTTCGCAACAAGAAATCATAGTGCAACGTGTTAAGAAATTGTTAAACAAGCGTGCCGATAGTCATCGGTTGGTTGATACATTACCTCAGCCGCGTCGAACTATGCGGATCTAGTGCTCGCGCAATCAAATGAATAGTCATCTCCGCAACTAATATTTCCGTTGATGTAAGAGATTGCATCGTCGTGCGATGCGTGACGCTGATGTCCTCCGCGTTGCACTCGTCGGCAGAGCGTCAACCCTCGCAGTATTGCTCATCCGCGCAAGCAAAGCGGGTAGAGCCATATGGGTTAAGTAGTCCGCCGCTGCTCCAGTTCGCGAATGGCATGCGCATTGCATTACGCGTTAGCAAGCGATGTGCAACCAGGAGACGGAGAAGAAGGCCGCGCCCGCGGTCTGCCATCGCTGCATGTCCAAAATAGTGAAATGGAGATTTGCAGTATGGAAAGAGTACTACGCAGATTCATAGTTCCTATTGCCATGAGCTTGGCACTCATAGTGTGCATCCCATCGTTCGGCCAGGTCCTCAAGGGTTCAATCTCAGGGACCGTGGTTGACCCGTAGGGTGCAGTCATACCTGGAGCCCAGGCTAAGGCCACGAATACGCAAACTGGGGTCGCGCTCACTACTACCACGGATGAAACCGGGTTCTTCAAGTTCAACCTGATTGCCGCGGGAGACTACAAGATTGAAGTGTCCGCCAAAGGCTTCAGTACGGCCGTGCAGAAAGACGTTGCCGTGACGGCCGGACAGGACACCGGATTGAGTGCAATCAAGCTTGCCGTCGGTGACATCACCAGTTCGGTGGAAGTCACGGCGACCGCGCCGATGATTGAGTCCACGCAGGCGCAGGTTACCAACACGTTCAGCGGTCTGGCGCTGAGCCAGTTCGCCGGCGTCCAGGAAAACCAGGGTCTGGACAACCTGGCTTTGTTTGTTCCCGGCGTTGTGTCCACGCGTGACAACAGCTTTTCCAATGCCAACGGTGGCACTGGATTCTCTTCGAACGGGTTGCGCGGCCGGAATAACGACCAGGAAATTGACGGTCAGAACAACAATGACAACAGCGTGGCTGGCCCGGCGTTGTTTGTCAGCGATCCGGAGTTCGTCCAGCAGTACGTGATCATTACCAATAATTTTGGCCCGGAATACGGCCGCAACGCCGGTTCGGTGGTGAATCTGATCACTAAGAGCGGCGGGAATGCGTGGCACGGCAGCATTTACGGCAACGAGAACAACTCCGTCCTCAACACTCTGACCAGCGGGCAAAAGAACGCTTCGCCTCCGCTGACCAAGCCGCCGCGCGCCAACGACGAATTCAGCGGTTTCACCATTGGCGGCCCGGTGGTGAAGAACAAGATGTTCTTCTTCGGCGGATTTGACAATCAACTGGTTTCCACCAGCAGTTTGTTCAACACCGGCAGCGTTACCCCCACACCCGCCGGGTTGGCCACGCTGGCGGGTTGTTTCCCCACAGGGGCCAGCGCCAACGCAATCGCGGCGTTAGCCAAGTTTGGTCCGTACGGGATTTCCGCCGGCGTTCCAACCCCCGGCAACATCACCACCACGGACCTTACGGGATGTTCGGGGGTTGAGATCGGCACCGTGTCCCGCCTGCTGCCGACCCCCGCCCACATTTTCAACTGGATTACCCGGGAAGATTTGCAACTGGGCAATAACACCATCACCGGCCGTTATCTTTTCGGGCGGACGAACTTCTTCAACCTCAATGACAACGGCGCCGCGGGCTACGTGATTAACGTTCCAGCGCTAAGCCAGGCCGCTTTGATCAGCTGGACCCGCAACTTCACCACGCACATGGTCAACGAGGCGCGCGTTAGCTTTGATCGCCTCAACGTGGAGTTCGGCGGAAGCAGCATCGGTACCGAACCCACCACCGGCAATCTGCTGAACGCGGTGACCAACGTCGCCTTCCTGGACGGCGCGACCCTTGGCTTCGGCCCCAATCCCGCCTTTCCTCAGGGACGCGTGGTAAACACCTGGCAGGGTCAGGACAACTGGAATTATTTGCTTGGCCGGCATCAGCTGAAAGCGGGCGTAAACTATACCTACCAGCAGTCGCCCACCATCTTTTTGCCGGGCGTGAACGGAAACTACAACTACGCCAGCCTGGACGCCTATGTTCACAACGTTCCTTCCGTCGTGTTCATCACCCAGGGCAATCCGGAGCTTGGGCTGAAAGAGCATGACACGTTCCTGTACCTGGGCGACGACTGGAAAGTCCGCCAGAACCTGATGCTGAATCTGGGTCTCACCTGGACCTACGTTGGGCAGCCCATCAACCAGCTGAACGACCTGACCGTGAAAAACGAAACAGGTCCCAACCCTCTGTTCGATCCCACGCTGCCGCTGGCGGTGCGCACATCTCCCAGGATCGCCTCTTTCAAGAACGGTTTTGGGCCCAGCGCTGGCTTTGCCTACTCGCCGCAGTGGGGAGGCTTCCTCACCGGCAACGGCAAGACCGTGATTCGCGGCGGCTATCGCCTGTCTTACGATCCGGCGTTCTTCAACATCTTGCTTAACAACTATGGCGGCGCTCCTAACGTACTTTCCACCGCGCTGGTGCCGACCCCTACCACGCTGGCCCAGCTTCAACTCCCTGCGGTGGCCACCGGGCCGAACGTGCGGGCGCTGGTAGGTCCTCTGGTTCCGGTAGGACAACTGGATCCTCGTACTCTGGGTGAGGCGACGGTTTCCAACGACTTCAGACCGGACCGCGTGCAGAGCTGGAGTTTCGGGTTCGAGAGGTCCCTCACCAAGAACGCGGCGTTTGAGGCCCGTTATGTGGGCAACCATGCCACGGACCTCTTCCAGTCCGTAAACGCCAATCCCATGGTTGGCTCGGCCGCGAACCCCGGTCTGGCGCAGTTCTTTCCTAACCTGCTGCCGCCGGGAACAACGGCATGTGCCGATGCCACGGCGGTTGGATTTGGCCGCGTCAACTGCGATCAGGGAATCGTTTTGCAGCGCAACAACGGCGGTTACTCTGACTACAACGCCCTGCAGTTGAATTTCCGCGCCAACAACCTATTCAGGCAGCTGACTCTGAACACCGCTTACGCCTTCAGCAAGACCACGGACAACGTAAGCGAGATATTCAACACGTTCGGGGGCGGCAACACCGTTTCGCTGGCCCAGAACCCCTTCAACACCACCACCGCCGAGCATGGGCTCTCCGGGGTGGATATCCCGCACCAGTTCACCATCAACTTTGTGGAGCAGTTGCCTTTCTTCAGAGACCAGCACGGCTTTGCTGGACATCTGCTCGGTGGCTGGGCAATCTCCGGCGATTACATTTGGAACTCCGGACAGAACTACACCCCGTTCATGGCGGTGTTCGCCAACCTTACGGCTGCTGGTGATTTCTATGACCAGGGCTTCCTGAACAACTTCAACGCCGGCGGCCTGGGCGTGGCCCGTCCGTTCCTGGGCAACGCCAGCGCTCCGGTCAACACCGTGGGCATCTTCGCAGGCGATGCTTGCTTGCTCTTCGGCGGCGGCTGCGCGCTTCCGGCCACGCAATTGGTAAGCCTGAATGCGCTCAACGCCAACAACCCTGCGGTGGTCTCGGTGACCAAAGACCAGGTGCACTTCATCGCCAATACCGGAGTCGCCCAGACCGTATTTGGGACGCCGTTCGGAAACGTCCCGCGCAACGCTCTGCGTGATGCTCCCAGCAATTTCCTCAATCTCAGCGTCTATAAGCGCGTCAAGCTGGGTGAACATGTGGCCTTTGAGTTCCACACTACCTTCTTGAACGCTTTGAACCATGCCAACTTCCTGGGCGTGAATCCCTTTGTGGAGAATGCCGGCAACCCCAACTTTGGGAACGTTTTTGCCACCCCGAGCAAAGACATTGATCTCTTCAACGGCGGCACGGACGGCATTCCGGGCTCCACCCTGGCCGCGGCTCGTCGCATTTATTTTGGAGGAAAGATCACCTTCTAAGGCTGTTTCACTTTGCTGACTCAAAGGCCCGTCGTTCCGGCGGGCCATTTTTTTTCGGCGAAGCTCGCGGTGAAGAAAAGGTCGGGTCGAAACGCGGTCAGGGCACGGGATCAACAGTGCCGAAGGGTACCGCACGCGTGCAGGAGGAAAGGCGTTTGACGGACATCAAGACGCCCCGGCGGATGCCGTACTTGCGCACGGCTTCCACCGAATACTCAGAGCATGTGGGCGAGTAGCGGCAGGCCACAAACTTCCTGGAAAGGGGCCGTCCAAAGTGCTGGTAACCGTGGACTGCCCCCACAAAGAGCCTGCCGGTTATTTGCCGGTCCGGCGGACGTAGCGAATCCGCAGCCGCCAGCCCCAGCAGGGCCAGCATCAGAACCAGGTAAGTTGCCGGCTTCTTTAAGCGTTCCCGCAATGCGGACATTTGGCGCTCGCCTGCAGCCGCTTGTTGTTGCAACTGGCACACTGAATCAGATTGCCCTGGGGCCGCGCAAGGATGTAGATGACCAATCCAATGAGGCCGGTGAACATCACCAGGATCATCCACAGGACTGCATTGTCCAGCCCGCGGTTCTTGGCGTCCTTCGCCACCCAGACCAGTAGTGCGATGTTGAGCGCCAGAATGGCGATGAAGATGAAGATCATGAACGCACCGCAGCCAAAACAGCCTGCTGCGGCGGCAGCGTCGTCAGGATTACTCTGTGCCCAGAGGGCCTGACTCAGCAAAAGCATCGGTAGAACCAGCAAGAACCCACGCAATTTGTGCATTTAGTTTCCCCCAGGAGAGTTTCGAACGCGGCGAGTGCGCCATTCCTCGTTCATCGGTTTCAAAATGCCACTCACTCTACCGGAAGGGCGAAGTTGTTGGCAAGGGAAAACAGGGTTATGAGCGCAGGAAGGTGAATCCCCCTGCACATTGCGCGCGCGCGTCGAAGAACGTGGCAACTTCTTCCGCCGCTCCCGCCTTGTGCAGGTCTTAATTGGATGGGTAAAGGGCCGATGCCGCGGCCGGTCAAAGGTCACAGTCAGCGAGTGATCCCGTGTCGTGCGTGACACGTCCGTCTCCCAACTGACACAAGATTATCTCTTCGAATCCCGTCAATTTCGGCCTTTCCGCCGCTTCTTCAACTTGGACAACAAAATGCTTCTCTCCCACGCGAAGCGTGGACCTATGGAGAGCAAAAAACACAGCAGCAAAGAAACTGCGAGAAAACATGGCGGCTACCTCGCCGCAAGTTGTATAGTCGCAAGTCGAGCCATGAAAGCCTTTGCCCGCTTGAAGTGGCGATATGTGATCGCGCTGGCCCTGGGCCTTGCCGTGGGTTCGGTGGGCCTTGTGTATTGGCAGGCAAGCAGAGCTTTGCGGGTGGCGACCCATGAGGTCCGCGTGCAGGACGACTTGCCCTTCGTCACCGCCCGCCTCACGCCTGTCAGCAGCAGCTTTGAATGGATCAGCGCGCCCGCGGCCTTCACCGGCGCTGCCGTCTACAAAGGCGACTTCTACCTCTGTGGCGCTTCCGGGCTCTTTCAGTATGACGCCCACGGCGTGTTGCTCAAGCACTATCGCCCCGGACAGGACCTCCCACCCGCTCCCCTTCTGCGCATGGCCAGCGGAGTGTTAAAAGACTCTAAAGAGCCAGAGCTTTTCCTCACCACGGCCGGCCAGGGCGTTCTGGTCTTCAACGGAACAGACTTCCGCCAGTTCCTGCCCACCGCACCTGAGCTGCGGACCATCACCTCTATTCTTCCTTTGAGTTCCGGGCAGTTGCTGATCGGCACCCGTAAACGCGGAGTGCTGGTGTATGACGGAGTCCAGCTCAAGCAGTTTCACCCTGCGCTTGCCGCGCTGCACGTGACCGAACTGGCCGGCAGCGAAGCCGATCTGTGGGTCGGGACGCAGGACCAGGGCGTAGTCCATTTTCAGGCGGGACGAGCCGAGGCTTTCGCTGAAGCCCAGGGCATGCCTGATCCGCAAGTGTTCTCCATTGCCTTGCTGGACAGCAAAACCTACGTGGGCACGGCCGCGGGAATCGCAGAATTTGACTCCGGCCGCTTTGTCCGCGTGCTGGCGCCAGGAATTTTCGCCCGCGCTCTCTACGCCGGCGGAGCCAGCGTCCTTAGCGGCGGCCCCGCGCAGGGGATTGCCGAGATCAATCCTGAGCCGCGGCGGCTCAAAGGCCTGCTGCAGACCACGGCGACCACCATGTCTGACGTCGAACAGATCTTCCGGGAAGGTGACACGCTCTACGCCGTCACTCCCCGCGCGCTCTTCGCCAAACAGGGCGAACATGGCAACTGGCGCCGCGTCCTCTCGCCCGACGCCACCCTCCTGGCGGACCGCAACATCTCAGCCCTGGCCTTGGACTCCGGCAACCGTCTCTGGGTGGGCTACTTTGATCGCGGCCTCGACCTGTTTGCCCCTGACCTGCGCTCCGCTACGCATATAGAAGATGACAACGTTTTTTGCGTGAACCGCATTGTGTCCAATTCCGCATCTGGCGCCATGGTTGTAGCCACGGCCAATGGCCTAGTTCTGTTCGACCAACTCGGACGCAAACAACAAGTGCTGGGCCGCAGTGACGGCCTGATGGCTGACCACATCACGGACGCGGCCCTTTATCGCGGCGGCATGGTGCTGGCCACGCCCGCCGGACTCACTTTTCTGGATGCCAGCGGCCCCCACAGCCTGTATGCCTTCCATGGCTTGGTCAACAACCACGTTTACACCGTAGCGGCCGACGGAAAAGAAGTTGTGGCCGGCACGCTGGGCGGAATCTCCGTGCTGGAAGACGAGAACGTTGCCGCCAACTACACCGTGGCCACGCGCGGGCTCACCCACAACTGGATCTCTGCCGTGGTCCGCGATGGACATGATTGGATTGTTGGCACCTACGGCGGAGGCATCGTGCGCCTGCTGGCCAACGGGCGATTTGAGCCGTTTGAAGTCGCCACCGGCAAGTTTGAGGTCTATCCCAACGCCATGCTGGCCACCGGCAATCATGTTCTCGCCGGGACGCTGAGCCAGGGACTTTACGTTTACAACCGCAACTCTAATCGCTGGACGGTCATCACCGAAGGCTTGCCGTCGCTTACGGTGACCGCGCTGGCCTACGGCAACGGAACCATTTACGTGGGCACAGACAACGGTCTGGTCCGCATCCCGGAGCAAAATCTGCCATGAAACGGCTGCTGGTCATGCTGCTGATTTTCTGCGCGCTGTCCCCCGCCGGCTGGGGCGATGCCGGCGTTCTCATTCCTCGCGACAAGGCCCAGCCGGACGCGGCCATTCTCTCGCTGGAGGAGATGGAGATCACCGTGCGCATTGACAATCGCGATGCGCGCGTCTTCGTGAAACAGATCTTCGCCAACCACACCGGGCGCATCGAAGAAGGGAACTACGTCTTCGCGCTCAACAGCCGCGCCGTGGTCTCTGACTTCGCCACCTGGGACGGCCCTGTCCGCCTTCCCGCGGTGATTCTGGAACGCAAACGCGCGGAAGAGATTTACACCAATCTGAAATGGCAGGCCATTGATCCCGGCCTGTTGCAGATGGGCGAGCGCACCGCTGACGAAGCCAGCAAGACCGCCGTCTTCAGCGCCAAGATCGTTCCCATTCCCGCCTACGGCACCAAGCGCCTGGAGTTTGAATACCATGAGAGCATTCCGGTGGAGAGTTTCAAATCGTATTTCGCCATCGCGCTCAAACCGGAAGCCTATCATTCGCAGACCGCGCGGCGTCTGACCATCCATTTTGAACTGCGCTCGGAACACGCCATCCGCGACTTCAAGCAAATCAGCGCGGCTTATCCGCTCAAGATCACGCAGAAGAACGCCAACAGCATCACTGGCGAATTCACCGGAGACAACGTTGTTCTTGCGGAAGACTTCAACGTCCAGTATGACCTTGACTCTGGCGGCGGGGACACACTGCATGTGCTGACGTATCGCAATCCTGATTCCGGCCAGCCTGATCCCACGGAGACCTCGCCACAGCGCAGCACGAACGAACCCGGCTTTGTGGAAGTGGAAGCCTTGCTGGCGGCGAAGAGCAGCGGTGCGCAGGCGGCGCGTCCGCCCCACAACGTGGTGGTGCTGTTTGATAACTCGCTCTCCATGCAGTGGGACAAGCTGGAGCGCAGTTATGAAGCAATGCAGAAAGTGCTGCATTCGCTCACTACGCAAGACAAGTTCAATTTGCTGCTGTTCAACAGCAAGATCGCTAACTTCCAGCCGGCCCCCGCCGCAGTGACTCCGGTGAGCTTGCAGCAGGCAACGGACTTTGTCCGCAACAGCCGCTTGCGCGGCGGGACTGATCTTCAACATGCCCTGGAAGCAGGCATGGCGCAGTGCGCGCAGGGCTCCAACAACTATCTGGTCGTCCTGACGGACGGCGACGCCACCCGCGGGACCATCCACAGCGGCAAGCTTGCTGCCTGGTACGCGGAGAAGTGGAAGGCGCTGCCGGATGCCAACCGCCCCAAATTGTTTGTCTTTGCCGTGGGCGACGACGCCAACCTTCCTCTGCTGCGTATGCTCACCCGCAATGACGGGCTACTCGAAAACGTGCTTTCCACTGAGTCGGCGGACTTCAAGCTGAATGCCTTCATTTCTAAGATGGGCCTGAACCCGATCGGCCAGTTGCGTATGGACGTGGATCCGCAGGCGGCGCTCGACCTTATTTATCCTCTGCAGGACACCTCGTTCGCCGGCTCCATGGCCGCCTGGGTCGGGCAATACAAGTCGCCCGCCGGCAAGGTCAACTTTGACGTCCGCGGCGTGCGCGAAGGCCAGGCCTTTGACATTCACGGCTCAGCCTCGTTGCCGGAGAAATCGCTCGACCACCCGCAGCTTCCGCGCTTGTGGGCCAAGGCCCGGGTGGACGCATTGCTCGAGAAGATGGAGCGCGACGGCGAAGACCGCGCCAGCATTGATGAGATCATCCGCCTGGCGCGCAAGTACAAATTCGTTACGCCCTATACTTCATTCCTCGCCGTGCCCCGTGCGCTGTTGCGGCCACGCGTGATTCGCCCCGGCGATCCGGTGCTGCGCGTGCGTACCGATCCGGAGATTGTTTCCGTAGTCGCTCTGTTCCCGTTCGGTCTCACCAAACCTCTGCGCTATCTGGCCAAAGAAGACATGTGGCAAACGCGTTTCCTCGCTCCGGTGGACATGGAAGACGGCACGCACGCGGTCCGGCTGGTGCTGCGCGACCGCAGCGGCAACGTGTATCGCGAATCCAAGACCTTTGTGATCGCCAGCAAGCCGCCCACTCTCAAGATTGTGCTGGACCGCAAACGCTTCCGAAGAGGCGACGCCATCCATCTCAAGATCAACGCTTCGGCCAGCACGCGCACGCTGATCGCGCAACTGGAAGGCGCTGCGCCCGTCCGGTTGCGCTGGAATCCGGACGCATCCGCCAGCACCGGTGACGTGATGGTCCCTGACGAACTTGCTCCCGGCACGTATCGCCTGACGGTCACCGCGGAAGATATGGCCCACAACATCGGCGCGCAGGAGGTGCAAATTGAAGTTCTCCCGTAAAGTTTTCATTCAATCCTCCATCGTTGCCGCGGCGGTTGTTGCCGGTGCGATGGCGGCGCGGGCTGCCCTCCCCGAGTGGATACAGAACATAGAAGCGCGCTCGCTGATTGAGGGCGCCATCTTCCGCACCATGCAGTTGCCCGGCGGGCCAACCGCGGTGCGTCGTCCGCCGGCAGAGACCGTTCCTGCATTGGGTGAGCTGATCAAGCAGCGTCCGCAGCAAGCCGATCTCTACTCGCTGAAAGCGCTGGAGGAAGAACAGAAGCTGGACTTCTCCGCGGCGGAGTCCGATTGGAAGCTGTACCTGCAGAATTCCTCTGACAAAGCCCCGGCGCAACTGGCGCTGGCCGACTTCTACCATCGTCGCCATCGCCCGCAGGATGAAGTCAACGCGCTCTCCGCCTTGGGACGCCTGCCGTCACCGCCAGCGGAAAAGTTCACCAGCGTGACTGACCAGCAATCCTGGCGCGCGTTTGAGCGAATCTTCCAGGTTATTTCCGCGCAGGCCCTGGGAAGAAATATCTCTGAAGAGCAATACAACGCGTGGATCGCACGCTATCCGCAGGAGCGCGGCCTCTATGGCCGCTATTTCGAGTACCTGTTGAACGAGAAAGACTTCAAGTCCGCGAACGACCTGGTCGCCAAGTACCACGCCAAGTTTCCTGACGACGAAGTCTTCCCAACAAAGACGCGCGCTCTGCTGGCCTACCGGCAAGGCTCGGTGGAAGAAGGCTTGGCGGTCTATGACAAGAGCTTCCAGCCGCTTTGGCCGCCGGAGCTGGTAAAAGATTATTTTGACCTGCTGAAAGAGACGCGCAGCCAGCGCAAGTTTCTCGATCAGTCGCGCGCCGCGCTGGTCCGCAACCCTGACGACCTGAACGCCGCCGCCCGCATCTTTTATTACTACCAGCAATTGGGCAACTTCCAGGCTGCACAGCAGACCATAACGGACTATCGCCTGCAGAAGGACGCTCGCAAGGCGCAGTGGACTTCGCAGGAGCTCTACACCTTCGCGCGCCTGCTGGAAGACGTCCATCTGTACCCGGAATCTGCGCGCTATTACTACGCGCTCTACAACGGTGCAGGGCCTGATGCCTCAGCTCCAGAGAAAGCCCTTGCCGGGCTGTCGCGCATTCTGCTGACCGCGCCGGAGCAGCAGATTCGCCTGGGGTCGGGCGACTTGTCCATGTATCGCGACATCGCCAACATGGACACCGGCCCCGGCTACTTGAACGGCATACTGTCTTTGCTGCTGAACACCACGCAGCCGGCCGCGCATTATTCTGAGGAAGAGCAGCGCGCCGTGCCGTATTTCCACCGCTCACGCGCTGCTGAACTTCTTGCGCTGCTGGACAAACGCTTCCCCAGTTCGTCCTCCCGTCCCGAATTGCATGCCCGGCTGATTGAGGCCTACGCGGGCTACGGCCAGAGTGACGCCGTGATTCGCGCTGGACGCGAATTTCTGTCGGGGTTCCCGTCAGCCCCGCAGCGCAACCAGGTCGCGCTGTTGATGGCGGACGCCTTTGCCCGCACCAACAATACCAAAGAAGAATTTGCCATTTACGATTCCATGCTGCAGGAGCTGGCGCGCAAGGCGGAAGGTGTCCCGCTGGGAGAGCGCTTCAATGAAGCTCCCGCAGCTCCGCAATACCAGGACAACACGCAGAACAACCAGAATGACGCCGAAGGCGAAGGTGACGACGAATCCGGCCAGCGGCCCACGCCGCGCGGCAGACCGATTTCGCAGCAAGGCGCGTTTGCTGTCTCGAAGTCTCCTTCTGCCACACAGGCCGGTGTTCGCTCGCCCGAGTACCAGCGCGTTCTGGACCGCTACATTGGACGGCTCGTCTCGCTTAAGCAGATTCCCGCCGCGCTGGTAGTCTGGCGGCAGGAGTTGGACCGCAATCCCAACGACCCCGGTCTCTACGAGCGATTCGCCGCCTTTCTGGAGAGCAACCGTCTGGGGACCGAAGAAGAAGCGGTGTACAAGCGCGCCATCCAGCAATTCCCGGGCAAGAACTGGTATCACAAGCTGGCGCGTTGGTATTTGACCAAGAAGCGCAACCAGGACCTGCAAGCGTTGTCGTACCAGGTGCTGAAAATCTTTTCCGGCAGCGAGCTTGAAGCTTATCTGGACAACGTTGCCGGCCAGCCGGGCCAACTCAGCCTGGAGTTCAACCAGTTCGCCCATGAACGCTTCCCGCACAATTTGGCTTTTGTCCGCCACTTGATGGAACTCTATCGATCCAAACAGTTCCGGAATGACGCCTTATGGGAAGCTGTGCTTCGCCAGCACTGGTTTGAAGATGACGCGTTGCGCAACCAGTTCTTTGAATTCCTGTCTCGCACCGGAAAGTTGGACGCCGAACTCCAGGGACTCACTGCCAGCGCGTCTCCGGCAAAAGGGGACTGGACGGCCCCGGCGGTCGCGAATCCTGGGGGAGTGCGCTTCATAGCCGAAGCCGAGCTGTGGCGTTCGCACTTTGAGGCGGGAGCGCCCGTGGTCGCCGCCGTAGCGCAACAATATCCAGCCGACGCCGGTCTTGGACGCCGCGCTGCTTCGGTCTACCGCTCGCTTGCGTACTTTGAACCGAAAGACACTGAAGTCGCGGTGCAAATTGAATCCAACTTGCTGAAGGCCTCGCCCGCGGACCGCGACACGCTGGCCCGCATCGGCGACATTTATTCTGACCGTGAGCTGTTCAACAAAGCCGTGCCTTACTGGAACCAGATGCCGGGCACCGAACCCGGCAAGCCGGCCAGCTACGAAGAAGCCGCAACCGTCTTCTGGGATTATTACTTCTTTGACGACGCGCTGCGTCTGCTGAACCTGGGCCGCACCAAGCTAAGCGACGATTCGCTTTACAGCTATCAAGTGGGCGCCATCTACGAAAACAAGCGCGACTACTCGCGCGCCGTGGATGAATACGTAAAAGGGTCATTGGTGAGCGGCGCCTACTCTGAGTCACGCGGCAGGTTGTTGCAGCTGGCCACGCGCAAATCGTCGCGCGACTTGGTGGATGCGGCCACAGACAAAGCCGTCATCGCCTCCAAGTACGATCTTACGGCGATTGACCTTCGTGTGGCCGTGTTGGAAGCGCAATCGCGCAAAACTGACGTTGCCGTTTTTCTGAATACCGTGCTCGATCGCAGCAACTCGGTTGAGGTGCTGGAAGCCGTCGAAAACATGGCTAAAGAGAAGTCGCTGGAAGCTGTGCGCCAGCACTCGCTGGAACGGCAGGCGGCGGTGAGCAATGATCCCATCCGGCGGCTGGAGTTGCGCTACGCCCTGGTGACTTTCTACGAGCAGAAGAAGGACGTGGCCGCGGCCCAGCGCAACGTGGATGCGCTCTACCAGGAGAATCCCAAGATCATGGGCGTGGTCCGCTCCACCGTGGACTTTTATTGGCGCAACAGACTCCAGCAGAAAGCCATTGACGTTCTGTTGCAGGCGGCCAACAGCGCTTATCCTGCTCTGAAAACGCAGTTCACCTATGAGGCCGCGCGGAAGATGACCGAGACCGGCCAATATCAGCCGGCCCGCAAGCTGTTGCTGGGGTTGCTGGAGAACAATCCTTACAACGCTGAGTACCTGGCTGCCGTGGCCGATACTTATGCCCGCTCCGGCGACCAGGCCGGCTTGCGCGACTTCTACCTGGAAAAGATCAAGCTTTTCCAGAAATCCACGCTCTCCCAGGATGAGCGCAAGGCGCGCATTGCCGCGTTGCGTCGCGGGCTGGTTCCCGCGCTTACCTCCCTCAAAGACTACGCCGGCGCTGTGGACCAGTATGTGGAGATCATCAACGCCTATCCAGAAGATGCAGGCCTAACCACGGAAGCGGCGTATTACGCGCAGCGCTACCAGCGCAAAGACCAGCTATTGAGTTTCTACGCCAAAACTGTCGCGGCGTCCCCCAAAGATTCGCGCTGGGCCGTGGTGCTGGCGCGCGTGCAAGCCAACTATGAAGATTTTGACGCTGCCATCCGCACTTATTCGCAGGCCATCAAGGTGCGGCCGGACCGCACGGACCTGATGACCGCACGTGCCGCGCTGGAAGAGCGCTTGTCGCGCTTTGATGACGCCGCCGCTGACTACGCGTCTCTGTACGAACTGGCGTATCACGACACCAAGTGGATGGAGAAAGTCGCTGAGATTCGCGCGCGCCAAAGCAAGCCCGACCTGGTGGTCCAGGCGCTAAAGACGGCTTTGCTCGATGGACGTCCGGAAGCTGCGGGTAAATATTTTACTGTCGCAGAACGGCTGGATGGCTGGGGCATGCTGGCGCAAGCGCGCGAGTACGCGGAGAAAGGCGTCAGCGTTGCCGGCGACGATCTGCTGGCCAACTCTGACAACCACGCCGGAGCCCAGGTGTACACCCGCATCATGACCCGGCTGCGGCAACAGGAAGCTGCTTACCAGAGGTTGCAGGCCGGCGTCGCCGGCGCGCAGCAGTTGCCGTCTCTGGCGCAGCAGGTGGGCAAGAACGGTTTGGATGCAGTCACCAACGCGGAGCTGCGCAAGAACCTGCTGCTCACGCGCACTAGCAACGCCCACAGCGGAATGGCGGCCTGCATGCGCGAGATGGGAACAGTCGCCGCCAAATATTTCACGCCGGAAGAAAAGCTGGCGATGGCGCGCGCGCTGGATGCCAAGAACGCCGCCCTGTCGCGCGAACAGGCGTATGAGTACCTGATGCCGTTGGCCGAGAAGGCCGGGTTCGCGGAGTTCCAAGTCAAGCTGCTGTATGAACAAGCGCAAGCCGGAAGACAAGATCGCCCCTGGTTGCAGACCCTGGAGCCGCTTCAGGTGCGCCGCTTGCGGCTGATGGAACTCGGCGGACAGTGGGAACGCATTGCCGGCGCTAGCCGTCAAGAAACGAAGATGGGTTATCTGCAGCGTTCCGCCCAAACGTTCAACATGGCCGGCAGCAGCGACGACGAGTTGCGCGTCTACCGCAAAATGGACGCCATCAGCCCGCTCTCGCAGGACCGGTATTTTGAATTGCTGCTGGCCAAGGCGCCGCAGGAACTGGAAAGCATGGCCGCGAGCAAGCTTCGCCGCGATGCCGTCGCCAACTTCCTTCTGGCGCACTCGGACTTGAACCGGAGTCTGTCCGCCATCCACGCCGGACGCCTGGAGCGTCCCGCCGTGTGGGATTCGGCTTATAGTGCGCTGGCTGGTTTGTATTTCACTGATCTTGATATCAAAGCCGCGTCGTCGCAAACCCAGAGCGCTTTCCAGACCGCTCTGAGCGACCGCACCATCGGCGAGCGTCTGGGCAAGCCCGTGGACCGCAACCAGGCTTTGGCCGGCGACATATGGTTCTACTACGGTTCGCGCTACGGCGAGTACCTGGGCGCCACCAAGAAAGGCGATCCTGAAGATTTCTTGCCGGCGGAGATGGAGCACACTCCGGCGCGGCCGGCTGCGTACTTTAGCGCTGCTTTGTACTATGAGGACTCCGGCGACCAGGCGCGGGCCATTGCGGACTACCAGCATGTGATGGAACTGGCTCCGCAGCGCCTTGACGTCCACAACCGGCTGGCCGGGATTTACTGGAAGCAAAAGAAAAACGACCAAGCCATTGCCGAATGGAAACGCGTGGTTGAGTTGTTGAAGGCGCAGGCCGGCACGCGCGGCACGCCGGAAACATTCTGGGGAGATTACTCGGCCACCGTCAACAATCTGGCCACAAGGCGCCTGCTGGCGCAGTTCCAGCCGGACATCGTGGAGATTCTGCATGCTTACGTCCGCAACAACGGCGTGTACCGCGTCCTGCCTCTGTTGCAAAGCACGCTGCCCAAGCTGGAGAACTCGGCCGCGGCCACGGCGCTGGCGCTGGACCTGGCCAACGATTCGCCGGAGAAGCTCTCATTCCTGCGGCGAGTAATCTCCGCCACCAATCTCCATCTTGATCCCGAGCCTCTGTACGCCCGAATTCTAACGCTGGCCCAGGAGCAGGTAGAGAAATCAGAAGGCGGCACGCGCGAGTATGCCCAGGGCCAGCTTGAGGGATTGCGCGTTGAGTGGCTGCAATATCTCTTCAAGACCAAGCAGTACGACCGCGCGCGCGGCGAGCTGAGCGCGTTGCCCAAGGAAATGTGGGATTCGCAGCAGGCCGCGCTGGTCCCCCTGCAGCTCAAGCTGGCAGCGCTCAACAATACGCTGGGACCCCTGATTGAAGGCTATCGCGCGGACGCAGAGCACGCTCCGGCCAGCGACGTTCTGCGCAAGACGGCGACTGAGCTGCAGCAGGCGGGCGACAAGCAATCCGCGCGCACGATTCTGGAATTTGTGTTTGCCCGGGAAATTGAGAACCACAATCTCACCGCCGCCAACATGCTCGGCCTGGCGGACATCCGCATACAGTCCGGCGATCTGGAGAGCGGCGCGGCGCTGTTGCGCCGCATGGCCCTGGTGGTTGGCAATCCCTTTGAGACCCAGGACCCCGCCGCGGCGCTGCTCATGCGCACCGGACATCCAGCTGAAGCTGTGGGCTTCCTGGAAGAACTGGTCAAAGCTGTTCCGTGGAATGCTGACTATCGCGTTCGCCTGGCGCAAGCGCGGCTGGCGGCCAACCAGAATCCTGATTCAAGTCGCAAAGAACTGGCCGCCGTGGCTTCCAGCCCTGGGGCTCCGTACGAAACCCGGCTTAGCGCGGCCCGTTCTCTGACTGCCGCGGGAACCGCCGATCTCGGCAGCAGGGAGCTGACGTTGCTGGCGCGAGGCGGCCAGATCAGTCCCGGCGAAGCCAACCAGCCTTTCTTCTTTTCTGCGCGGCTGAAAGCCGCTGAGAACCTGCCGGCCAGCGCGCGCATCGTTCTGCTGCGGGCGGCGCTGGAAGACTATCCCAGCGGTGACGCTGCGCGCGTGCCTCTGCTCAAGGCCGCAGGCGCCAATGGAGATTACGAGCTGGCCATTGCCGTGATGAAGCCTTTCCTGCAGAACAGCATTTTTGAGTCAGCTTACGGCAGGCGGCGCACTACCGATGAAGATGATGAGCTGGTGGACGACACGACGGCCTCCGACGGATCGCTGCGTGACTTCATGAAGCTGCCGGCAAAAGAATGGGCGGAGATCAACCGCGATCTGGGCCAGGCGTTCGAGAAAACCGGCGCTCCGGACCAGGCGCTGCTGTACCTGCGCCGCGCCTACGGTCTGGAAACCGACGCGGTGGTCAAGTCGCAAATCAACAAACAGGTGCAGCAGATTCGCGCCGCGCAGCGCCGCCGCACAACGAATGCTGCACGCCGGCCCATGGTGCGGACGGAACTGGAACAGGAGCACGTGGTACGCCCGCGTATTCCGGAACCAGGACCATCCACTTCGCCACCGCCGGCTGCGGCGCCGGCACGGAAAGGAGCCGGGCTATGAGATCGAAAATGAGACTGTCGCTCGTCGCGATGCTCGCTTTGTGTATCACTGGGGCCGTTGGTTGGACGCTCTACCAGGGGCCCGCAGGCGCCGCCCGTCCGCTGGACCAGTTGGTGCCGGAAGGCGCGCTGTTGTACATCGAAGCCAGGGACTTCGCCGGCCTGATGAAGGACTGGAACGCGTCGCCGGAGAAGGCCCAGTGGCTGAAGAGCGACGACTATCGCGTGTTCTCGAATTCACGGCTCTTCCTGCGGCTCAGCAAAGCGTCTGACGAATTTGCCGTGGCCGCCGGTGTTCCCCCGAACATGAAGTTCCTGGATGACGCCGCGGGCAAAGAGAGCGCGCTGGCCATCTACAACATCGGCGAACTGGAATTCCTGTACATTAGCCGCATGAGTTCTGGGAGTTTTGTGCAGTCGCCGCTGTGGCAGTCGCGCAACAAGTTCCAGCCGCGCACGGCGGGAGGCAAATCGTTTTACACGCGCAAGGACGAAGCATCCGGACGCGTAGTGGCTTTCGCCGTGGCCGACGACTACCTGGTCCTGGCGACGCGCGAAGACCTGGTGGCCGGCGCACTCGAGTTGCTGGGCGGGAGCAAGGGCCATACCATCCGGCAGGAAGGCTGGTACACCAAGGCCCTGGCTGCGGCGCCTCCGGCGGCGGGCGACTTGCGCATGGTGATGCATCTGGAAAAACTCGCGGTGACGCCGCACTTCCGCACTTATTGGGTGCAGCGGAACATTACGGAGATGCAGAGCTATGAGAGCGCTGTGTCAGACCTCTACCGCCAAGGCGCGGCTTACCGCGAGGAGAGAGTCATCCTGCCGGCCAAGAGCAGCGACGAAGACACATCACTCGCGCAGTCAGCGCAGGCGGTGACCGGACTGCTGAGCATGGTGCCCAAAGATTACGGGTTCTATCGCGCCGGCCAAACAGACGCCAAGAGCAGCCTGGCGGTGGTGGAACAGAAGATCATCGCGCCGCATTTTGGAGCCGCGCCGGCTGAAAAGCTGGCTCCGCAAGTGCAACTTGGCGGCGGGCAAACCGGCTCCAGTTCTGACCTGGAGACGCGCATTGACGTTGAGCCTGCATCGCGCACGGTGGGCGGGAACGCGCGCGAAGGATTGCAGAAACAATTTGAAAGCGCCAATGTGCAAGCCATGCTGGTGGTGCAGTCCACGCGCAAGAACACAGACGGTGTGCTGCTGGACAATCCTTCCGTAGTGGTAATTGCGGCCGCCAACGACTGGGATTTTCCCGCCTTGCAGAAAGCGCTGCAGGATGTGCTGGCGCCGGGCATGACGGCGTCACGCCTCGGCGTCCAGTGGCGCGAAGTGAAAGATGCCGGCGGTTATTTCGAACTTGACGGGCTTTCGCCCCTGCAGATGGCCGCGCGCGGCAAGCTGCTGCTTTTTGCAAATGACGCGGCGGCTCTGTCCGCGGTGCTGCAGGCCAAGACTCCGGCGGGTTCGCCGGTGAACTATGCCGCAGGTTTCAGCCATAGTCGCGAACGGCAGAACTTCTATGAGTTCACGTCGCTGGTGGACCGTGGTTCAGGCGCGCCTGCCAACGAACCGCAATTCTTCTCCCGCAATGTGGCCAGCTTCAGCCGCAGCTTTGCCCGCGTGGAATCTGAAGAAGTGGTAGTGCGCCAGAATAAGGATAGAATCCAGCAGACGGTAACCTATCATTGGACGCAGTAACCAAAGTGAAGGCGGCGCGAACTGGATTGCTGCTGCTGTTCTTGTGGCAGAGCGCGCTGCCGCCCTGCGTCTCCGCCGGCGATCTGCACGCGCAATCCGCGGCTGCGGTCTTCGCGCGGCAATTTACCAGTCCGGATCTCTCCTACATCGCGCTGGACGAGAACGGCCAAGTCGTGGCCCAGCGCTGGCCGGATGCCGATCGCATGGTCCCCGTCGGCTCGCTGGTTAAGCCCTTCGTGGCCGTGGCTTACGGTCGCACGCACGCGTCGTTTCCACGCTTTCGCTGCGAAGGCAAGAAGACATGCTGGCTGCCGCGCGGACACGGCAACCTGGGCATCGCCCAGGCGATCGCCTTCTCCTGCAACTCTTACTTCCGGCAATTGGCAGCAAACTCCGCGCCTGATTCTGCTGCCTCCACGCTGGAACGTTTTGGCGTAAGTCCGGCCAACGACGGCCTGAGCGGAAGCGCCGCCCCGCTGGCGTTGGTCCACGCCTACTTGGAACTGGCGAGTCTGGGCGAAGAACGCGCTGTGGCTCCTATCCTGAGCGGCATGACCATGTCCGCTCAGAAAGGAACTGGCAAAGCGGTGAGCGCGGAGTTGCCGCGCACGGCAGCGCTGGCCAAAACCGGCACCGCACCGTGTACTCACGCGAAGAAAGCTCCCGGCGACGGCTTTGCCGTAGTGATGGCGCCGGCCGGGCATCCGCGCTTCGTGCTGCTGGTCCGCGTGCATGGCAGGCCCGGGGCAGCCGCTGCAGACGTGGCGGGGCGCATGATCGCGGCTGTTGACGGCGATGGTGCGTCTCGATGAAGCGCTTCCACCTCGCTGCGTTCTTCTTTCTGGCGCCGTTCAGCGCCCAAGCCGGCGACGTCAGCATCGGCGTACTGGGATTGTTTCATCCCAGAGAGATCGTCGTCGCGCCGCGCGCCGGGCATGTGCTGGAATGCTTGGCCGGCGGCAAGCGATGGACAGTCACTGCGCCGCTCCGTCTGCGACTGGAAGGTTCCGGGGCAAGAATCATTTTGGACGATAACGCCGCGCCAGTCCCCGCAGTCCGCTGCGACGATGGCCAGAATGGACCCGCAGAGTTTTCAGTAGCGGTTCCGGAGAAGATCTCGCGGCGCTACGCCGGCAAACTGGAAGTGGAAGCTCAGCGTCGCGAGTTGTTGATCACCGTCAAGATGGAGATGGAGACCGCCGTGGCGTCTGTGGTCGCCGCAGAAAGCCCGCCGGATGCTCCCATGGAAGCGCTCAAAGCTCAAGCCGTGGCGGCGCGATCGTTTCTGGCGGCCGGGAAGGGCCGCCACCACGGATTTGATTTCTGTGACACCACTCACTGCCAGTTCCTGCGTGAGTCGCCCAAGTCAGGGTCGCCGGCCGCGCGTGCAGCAGCAGAGACGAGCGGCATGGTGCTGGCTTATCGAGATGAGGTCTTTGCCGCCATGTACAGCGCGAGCTGCGGTGGGAGAACTCATTCACTGGAGGAATTGGGAATCCCGGTGCGCGATTATCCTTACTTCGCGGTGCCTTGCGAGTATTGCCATCGCCATCCCGAACGTTGGGTGGCCGCGCTCAGCGCGGAAGACGCCGCGAGTTTGAAAGGCACGGAAAGCTCGCGGCTCAAGCTGGCGCGGAAGCTAGGCTGGCAGACCGTTCCCAGCAATTCGTATGCAACCCATCGCCAGGGCGATCTGGTATTGGTCAAAGGCACGGGCTCGGGGCACGGAATCGGCTTGTGCGAGCGCGGCGCGCTTGACATGGCGCGGCAAGGCGCGCAGTTTCAGGAGATCCTGGCGCATTACTATCCGAACACGGCGGTGAAGCAGCTGCCGTGAGACATCATCCCGCCTGAGAGTGCACGGCCTTCAGGTACGCGTTGATGGCGGCAGCGTGTCCCACGATGAAGCGCGAAACAAAGCGGAAGACCGGATTGTAGACTTCGCCGTTCTCGGTGATGGTCAAAGAGCAGCCCTCCGCGGTGGGAGTGATCTCGTACGTCCACGTTCCGCCGAAAGGCAGCTTGGGGTCGGCAATCCGGGTGACCAGGCGGCGCGGCGGCACGGACTCAACGGCCTCAAAGGTGATGGTCTGCCCGCGCAGGTCGGTTTCGCGCCACATGCGGTGACCATCGCGCGCCGGGAGTTCCTGGTACTTCACCAAGTCCTGGCGCCAAAAGGGCGGGCCGCTGACCAGTTTCCAGACAACCTCCGGCGGCCGCCGCAGAGTTGTGGTGCGCGACACGGTGTGGTTCTTGGGCAGCATGGCTCCGGTGACCACGACCAGCATCAGCGGCACGGCAATAATCAGGGCGATGATCAAGATCCATTTCATGGCATACCAAGATAATTTGATTCGTCAACGCAGGGTAGATATTTTCTCATTTTGGTGGTTCGTGCCGGGTGCGCCAGGCCGCGGCCGAGAAACCCGTTTCGAAGCTGCACGAACGCAAAGGTCGTGGGCCGCGCCGGGCTTCCGAGCATGTCCGTAGAAATCTCGACAATGGGATTGCGGGCGGTTACACTCTGCAATCACTTTCAAAACAAAACTACAACTCAAGGAACCAACAGCATGAAATTCCTGAGCCACCTGGAACCTGTTGTTTACGCCGCGCTGCGCATTGTTTGTGGGTTTCTGTTTTCGTGCCATGGCGCACAAAAGCTGTTTGGAGCGTTTGGCGGTCACGCCCAACTCCATGATTATTGGATGTTAGCGGCGGGAGTGATTGAGTTCGCCGCAGGCATCCTGATCCTGCTGGGGGTGTTGACGCGCCTGGCGGCGTTCATCGCCAGCGGCGAGATGGCGTTTGCTTATTTTCTGAAACATTCCGGATGGGGCATGAACTTCTTTCCCATCATGAACCATGGTGAGGCGGCCGTGCTGTATTGCTTTGTGTTCTTCTTTATCGCCTGCCGGGGCGCCGGGAAGTTTGCCGCGGCGGACAAGAGCTGAGCGGCGGGCGCCTTACGCCATTGCCGACGCGGCCAAAGATTCCTTGTAAGCATCCAGTCCGCGACCGAGTTGCTGGAGAGCGTCGCGGACGGCTTCAGTCGGAATGCCCACGCCGACCCTGAAGCGGCCGGGCGATTCAAAAAAGTGGCCGGGGACCACGGCGGTATCAAAATCGCGGCGCAACAGCTCACAGAGAGCATCTACGTTGCCGCGCTTCAGGCGCGGGAAAACGATGGTCCCGTGTTCGGGCCAATAGTATTCCAGGTCGTCGCGTTGCCGCAGGAACTCATGAAGCAGAGCGCGGTTCTCGTCGAGCATGGCCTTCATGCGCGCGGCGATCGTCGGAAGGTTATCAAAGGCGACCACGCTCAACAGTTCAGCAGGATAAGGGTACGTGGCCGCGTGAACGTCATGAATGCGCCAAATGCGGGCCGCCAGTTGCGGCGGCGCAAGCACCCAGCCACAACGCAGGCCGCTCAGGCCGTACGCTTTGGTAAGGCTATTAGTGATCAGGAAGCGCTCCGGAGCCAGATGGAAAGCGGTGTGCGGGGCGTTCTCAAACAGCATTTCGCGATAGACCTCATCCACGATGACAAATGCGTTGCTCCTCCCGGCCAGCATCGCAATCTGACGCAGGACGGCATCCGGCGTCTGCGCTCCGCTGGGGTTATGCAGGTTGCACAAGACTATGGCGCGGGTGCGGGGAGTCAGATTGCGTTCAAGATCGTCCAGATCAATGGCGAAGTTGTCTTCCGGGCGGCGCAGGAAGCGCTTGATGGTAAGTCCCAGATAGCGCGCCGCGCCCAGGATGGGATCGTAGGCCGGCTGCTCGATCAGCACTTCGTCGCCGGGCTCGGTGGCGGCGGCCAGGGCCAGATAGTTGGCGAAGGACGTACCCATCGCGCTGACCACCGATTCCTGCGGCACACGGTAGCGCCGGGCAATCGCTTGCAGCAGGGGACCGTAGCCATAGCCGTCCGGCCCGTTGATCTCCAGCTGGTCCATGGTCACGCCCAAATCGGCAAGCGGGAAGCCGGCAACGCCGCTGGTGGCCAAATTGTGTTTGGCCGCGGAGCGCAGCTTGGCCCACTCCATGTATGGCGATCCGGCGTTGCTGCGAACATATGTCATGCGCGTGCTGTCCTCCTCCAAATGTAATACACGGGCACGCCGGCGGCCAAAATGGCAAAGCCTATGACCGTATCGGCGGGAAACTTGTAAATCGTCACGGCAACCACGGCAGCGCAGGCCGTGCAGAAAAGCGCGGTGGTGATGGGATGGCCGGGCATGCGGAAAGACGGTTGTTCGTCCGTCCGTCGCCGCAAGACGAACAAGCATCCGGCGGTGAGCGCCCAGAACATGGCGTCCATGGAGATGACGTAGTTCAGGATTTTTCCGTAGCTGCCGGAGAGCAGGATCACCATGGTCCAGACGCTTTGCAGGATGATGGCGACTACCGGAACGCGCGTGCGCGGGTGCACCCAGGCAAGCTGGCGGAAGAACACACCGTCTTCCGCCATGGCAAAGTAAACGCGTGGCGCGGTGAGCACGCTCTGGCTGAGAAAGCCAAGGGTGGACGCGGCAATCCCCAGCGCGATCAGCGTGCCTCCTGCCGGCCCCAGGGCGAGCCGCATTACGGACGAAGCCGGAGTGGCGCTGAGTGCCAGGCCGTTCACGCTCAGCACTCGTACATAGACATAATTCGCCGAAGTGCAAAGCAACGCCACACCGACCACGCCCAGCACCAGGGCGCGAGGCAGGTCGCGGCGCGGGTCTTTCATTTCTCCGGCGACAAAGCTCGCCGTCTGCCACCCGCCGTAGGCAAACACCACTGGCACCAGCGCGGCCCCGAACGACGAGAACAATCCGGAAGAAACAGGCTGATCGAGCAAGGGTTTCCACGGAACGTGAACGCCATGCACCAGGAAGGCTCCGGCGCCCACCAGGATGGCAATAGCAACGATCTTGATGACCATCAGGCCACTTTGGACGGTCCCACCCGCGCGAACTCCCAGGCAATTCACCACGGTCAACAGGAGCAACGTAATCAAAGCGACCACGGAAACTTGCCAGTCGGCGGCGTGCCGTCCCATGAGCTCGAAGAAATAACGGGCGAAGGTAACGGCCACGGCGGCCATTCCGCCGGTCTGGATTACCAGCAGCAGGACCCATCCGTACAGGAACGCTACCAGAGGATTGTAGGCGTCGCGCAGGTAGGCGTATTGTCCGCCGACCTGAGGCATGCGGGAAGCAAGCTCGGCCCATATGAACGCGGCGGTCAAAGCGAGCAGGCCGCCAGCGACCCAAGCGCCCAGCACCAGAGCGGGCGTGTGGACCCGTTGCGCCACGACATATGGGTTAATAAAGATGCCTGCGCCGACGATGCCGCCCATGACCAGCATGGTGGCATCGAAGAGGCCGAGACGTCGCGCCAGAGGCGGGGAAGAGGCGAGGGGCGGAGGCGCGTCAGCGCTCATGCGCGACGATCAGAAGCCAGGCGGCTCACGCCTTGGCTCTTTTTCTGCGTTTGCTGACGGCGAAGCGCGCCAGCAGACGCTGCCCCAGCATGCCGAACAGGAAGGAGAGAGCAAACAGCGCGCTCAGATAGGAAGGCCCGTGGCTGAAGCGGGCAACAAGATATTCGTGGATAGCGAATCCGGCCAGCCCGGCGACCGCGCCGAACAATACCGGGGTAAGCATAATGACCACGTTGGGGACAATGGAATCATTCTTGCCGGTCATCAGCGAATGCGCAGCGGAGAACGATGATCCCAGCAATCCGAACAAAAGCACCGGCGCCACCATGCGTACCGGGCCAGTCAGGAGCAGAAAAGGGAGCAGTGCGACGGTGGCTGCCGCGCAGATGATCAGCAGAATGCGCAGATGGTCGCCGGCCAGGCGGGTGCGGTAATACTGGTTGGTGGAAAATTCGTCGCGCAGCTTCATGGCGTCAGCCAGACGGTCGGCGGTGATCTGCTCGTCAGGTACGGACAGCAAGGTCTCCATGGCGTTTCCGCGCCAGGTGGTGATCTTCAGCGCTTCTTCGCGCAGGATGGAAGCACGCGTGGCCAATTCACTCTTGTTGAGACCAAAGACGGCAAAGCGCTGCGCGGCATTCAGACACACCAGGCCGCCTTCAATGTCATTGCTGTCCAGGCAGCGCAGTACGTTGTCAAGCTGGTCATGCGCGGCGGCGGTCCAGGACTTGTCAGAGAGGCCGCTGCGCCGCTCCAGGAAAGCCAGTTCCACGCGGAAGGCCTGCGCTTCGCGCAACAGCCGGGCCAAAACCCGCTGATCTTCCAGCGACGCCCTTCTCCGCGGACGGGGCGAAGACATCGGCGGATCCACGCGCAACTGCGTCTGCGGCATGGGTTCAACGTTTGCCTGTGCTGGGCGCGGCGCCGTTCCCAGATGGGAAAGCAGGGCTTTCTCCTGCGTATGACTCAGCCGCTGGATTGCAGCCGGAACTTGCATCCACACCGCTTCGCCGATTTCTTCATTTTCCGCCACGCTCTTCTCCTGAAGCACTGACATCTTCCAGAACATGACTACTTTGGGAGTGCCGTTATCAGCGTAACTGATGGTGCCCAGATAACTGCCCAGTTGGCAGGAGCAGCCGGTTTCCTGCTCCACTTCACGCAGGGCAGCTTCCTGAAAGGATTCGCCGTCTTTCACCTGGCCCTTGGGGAGCGTCCAATCTTTTTCCTGTTTGCGGTAAACGATAAGGACTTCATCGCCGCGTTCCGACGCGCGCTGGATAATTCCGCCGGCAGCCTTGATGACCGGGTTTTCCGCGGGAGCAATAGAGGTCGCCATAGTTTAAGCAGTTCTAAATCCTGGATTGTAATGCCAGAGGGCGAAAATGCAGCCAAGGGAGTTGGGAAAGTTTTCCACAGGCAGGGGTGGGAAGATCGCCGACATCGCGCGACATCGCCGACATCGCGCGTCATCGAAACCCAGCACGCACAAAAGCGTCGCGTAAACATCGCGTGGGAAGGCCTGCTCCACCCCGCCACCGCGTACGGTAGCTCTCGAACCAGCTTAGTCCCTGGGAGAAAGGTTCGGCGCATCGTATTCCTCGTAGCCCCTGAGGATTTTCCCCACCGGAGCGCGCCGCAAAAAATAGATAAAAGGATGAGGCAGGGGGCCTCTGTCCATGCGCTCAAGCTCATAGTGTTCGCCGGCAATGCCGATGGTGAGACTGGGATTGCTCCATGAGGGACGCGCATGCGCGGTGGCAATGCGCCAGCGGCCGTCGGGGAGCTGGGTGGCGATGTCGGGCGGGAGTGAGCTAAGGCGCTGGGTTTCGTGGCGACGGCGCAGCCGGTCCCTGGCGCTGAAGAACAGCGTGACCGGCAGGCTGGGCACAACCTCAGAGCCGATCAGGGCGGTGAAGAAGCGGGCGGCGCCTTCCAGGCAAAAGTAGAGCAGCAGAAAGGACAGCGGATAGAGAAAGAACTCAAGTGTGATGATGATCAGCACGCCCGACTGCACAGTCTCCGAGGCATGGGCTGTCTGCGGCGCCCAGAGGCGCGTGCGGCCACTGGCAAAATGCCAGTAGCGGACTGCCAGCAAATAGGCAAAGAGCAAAAACTGCAAAAGGCCGGTCCAGATGGCGGCGCGGAGCACCACTGGCGGAGATTCGGCGCGCCAGTCGCGGCGGATTCGCTCGGGGCAAAAAGAGAGCAGGACGTCGCGCAGCAGAGATTGCATAAGAAAAGGTAACCGTTCCGGGCGACGCGAGGGAGAAAATAAGTTGGAGACGCGGCATGCCGCGTCTCTACGCACAAGGATCCCAAGCGGGGCAGCGAATGGTTTTTGGGACGATGACCTAGTTCGTGCTGGAGTTGGCGAAGATAATACGTTAAAATGAGCAGTTTTTATGGAACGGCCAAAATGGCTGCCCGGGGTTTGCCCGGAACTCGATCTTTGAAAACCAGCATGAGAGTGAATCAGCTACAAAGCCATGGCAAGAAAGGGTTTGGACGATCAACCGACCGGTGACCGTTCGGTGACCGGCCGGTGACCGAACGATGACCGGCCTGTGCCCGGCCGATCGAATGACGCCTGGGCCTTTGTTTTCAACCGAAATGTGTCTATACGGGGAGGCCATCGCCGGAATCGCGCGGCATCGCAACGAAATCGCACGAAATCGGAAGACCAACCCCAGTGCCGGGGGGGTGCAGCTCACAACACGGGTATCGCCGGGGACAATTCGCCTAAGTCCTTATATTTTGGGGATGAAGCTAATGGGGGTAGAGGTCCTTCGACTCGCTCCGCTCGCTCAGGATTTCGCCTGCGGGCTCTCACCCCAGCGCACGAAAAGCGCGTCCGCCGGGGACCCCGAGGCTCGCGCTGCGTTCACGCCCGCAACCCGGCTCAAGATGAACCGGGAGGGATGGGGCTACTCCGCGCTGACTTCTTCTGAGTGGCCCAAATACGCCCGGCGCACGTGCTCGTTGTTGAAGAGCGTGGCACTGGGGCCTTCCAGGGTAATGCGTCCCACTTCCATCACGTACCCGTAGCGGGAGACCTGGAGCGTGTAATTCACATTTTCACCCACCAGCAGAATGGTGACGCCTTGTTTGGAAATTTCGCGGATCAAGCGGAAGATCTCATCCACCAGCATGGGCGCCAGTCCCAACGTGGGCTCGTCCAGCATGAGCAACTGTGGTTCTGACATCAGGCCGCGTCCGATGGCGCACATCTGCTGTTCGCCGCCGGAGAGCGTGCCGGCCATCTGGTGGCGCCGTTCCTTCAGCCGAGGAAACATTTCGTAAACCCGGGCCAGGCCGGAGGGGACTCGCTTGCGCAGCTCCGGAAGAAAGCAGCCCATGCGCAGATTGTCCTCCACGGACATTCCGGGCCAGAGCTGGCGGCCCTCGGGGATCAGGCTAATGCGGCGTCTGACCCGTTCGTGGGGAGCCATTGCTGTGATGTCTTCGCCGGCAAAGGTCAAGCGTCCGCCGCTGACCGGCAACACGCCGGCGATAGCGTTCATGGTGGTGGTTTTGCCGGCCCCGTTGGCGCCGATGATGCAGGTCACGGCGCCTTTGGCCACCGAAAAAGAAACTTTCCACAGCACCTGGATCACGCCGTAACGGACTTCCAGGTTCTCCGCCACCAGAAGTTTTTCTGCGTCTTTTTCTGCGTCAGGGTTAGACACTGAGGCCGCTCTCCAAGGTGGGTTTGCCCAGATAGGCATTGATGACTTCTTCGTTGTTCTGTATTTCTTCCGGTTTGCCTTCAGCCAGTTTCTGGCCGAAATCGAGCACGGTAATTCTGTCGCAAACCGACATGACGGCCTTCATGTCGTGCTCCACGTACATGATGGTGGCGCCGCTCTCACGGATGCGGTGCAGGAGCTCGAGCATGGACTTGGTTTCAGAGGAGTTCAGCCCGCCGCAGATTTCGTCCAACAGCAGAAGATCGGGATGAGTGGCCATCGCGCGCGCGACCTCCAGACGCTTCTGCTCGCCCAGTGACAGCACGGATGCCAGCAAATTGGCTTTCCTGTCCAGCCCCACCTGTTGGAGCAGTTCCATGGCACGTTCTTTTGCCGGGGCGGTCCGGGTCACGGCATGGCGTCCATAGTGGACGGCCACCTGCACATTTTCCAGCACGGTCATGGCCTTGAACGGCCGCACGATTTGGTACGTGCGTGCCACGCCCATCTTTACCAGCTTGGAAGACTTCATGCCGGTAACGTCATGGCCGCGCAGTTTCACCTGGCCTGACGTGGGGGCAAATGTCCCGGTGATCACGTTGAAGAGCGTGGTTTTTCCCGCGCCGTTGGGACCAATGAAGCCGCAGATCTGCCGCTCAGGAACGACAAAGGTCACGTCTTTCAGCGCGACGACGCCGCCAAAGCGCTTGGTCAGTCCGGTCACTTCCAGGATGTTCATGCCGGTTGTTTCTCCAGGAATTTTCGCGTCCTCCCGGCCAATCTGCGCAGCAGGCCGAGCAGGCCGTCCGGCTCAAACAGGATGATCAGTACCAAGAGTGAACCATAAAGGAGGAGATGGATGTTGGGGAAATTTGCGACCAGCTCCTCTTCCACAACGCCGAAGATTACACCCCCCATCACTGCTCCCCACACCGTGCCGATGCCGCCAATCACAGGCATCAGCAGAATCGAGATACTAGTTTGGAAGGAGAATACACCTCCAGGATAGATGAATAGCGCATAGCGGGCAAAGACCCCGCCGGCGATTCCGGTGAGGGCCGCGGCAATGGCATGCACCCATAGTTTGGAGACGTATGGATTCACTCCTACGGACGCTGCAGCATCCTGGTCCTGCTTGATGGCGCGCAACGCCAGCCCAAATTTGCTGGAGGCGATGATGCTTGAGACGAACACCGCCAGCGCCACCAGCCCCAGGGCGGTGTAGTAATGCTCAAGCTGCCGGAAAGGGCCCGCTTCCGTAAGCCGGTATCCGCTGGCGCCGCCGGTGAAATCTACGTTGTTCATCACCACGCGCACGGCTTCGTTTACGCCGATGGTGGCAATGGCAAAATACGGGCCGCGCAGCCGGAACGTCGGGAGTCCTATCAGAAATGACGCTAGCGCTGCGATTGCCGCCGCACAAAGAAAAGCAAACCATGGGCTCCTGCCGGCGTTGATCAGCAGCGCGGTAGCGTAAGCGCCCAGACCGTAGAACACGGCAAAGCCGAACGAGACCTGCCCGGTGAAACCGCCCAGCAGGTTCCAGGCAAGGCTGGTGGTGGTCCAGAGCGCAGTGATAAAAATCAGCTTCACTACGTTCTGGCTTGGCCCGGCGACCGGCAACAGGGCCAGGGCAAGCAGCAGAAGACAGGGAAGGATGACCTTCAGGCGGTCACCTGCTGGCCATTGGCTCATGCCGCCCGCCACTTTTTCTCCAGCAGGCCCGCGACCCCCTTCGGCAGCACCAGCAGCGCTACCACGAGCAGGACGAAGGAGACAACCGGTTGATAGCTGGCAGGCAGGTAAACGCTGGTCCACCCATGCGAGTACCAGGGAAATGGGACGTTGATGCTGAACGTCTCAAGGAAAGCCAGGATCACCGCGCCCAGCGCCACGCCGGACACCGATTCCAGCCCGCCCAGCACGATGATGACGAAAGCGCGCAACTGGAAGGCGGCGCCGAAATCCGGCGTGAAAGGAAAAAGGATGGCCAGCAGCGCTCCAGCGAAGCCGGCGAAGGCCGTTCCCAGCCCAAAGGTGAGCATGGCGGTCCGGCGATCATCCACGCCCACGATCTGGGCGGCATAAGGGTTCTGGATCAGCGAGCGCATGGACCGGCCAAACCAGCTGCGGTTAAAAATCACTTGCAGGAGAAACAGCGAAACCAGGGCTGCGGCGAAGACCACCAGGTTGACCTTGGGTATGGTGATTTCGCCAAACCGTACCGACGAAAAAGTGAGTGGCGTGAGAATGGAGTAAGCCTGCGTCCCCCAGACCAGATAACCAACATTCTGGAGGACCTGCCAGAAGCCGAACATCAGAAGAAGAGAGGAAAGCGTGGGCGTGTCTGACTTAGGCAGGCGGCGCGCCAGCAACCAGTGGACTCCGGCCCCAAAGACAAAGAAAACAGGCAGGGCGAGTACCGCGCACAGGACCGGCGGAATGTGAAACCGGTTAAACACTTCGTATGCGAAGTACGCGCCCAGCATCAGGAACCCGGCGTGGGCCAGGTTCACAATCTTCATCACGCCATAAATGACCGTCATCCCCACCGCCATTGCGGCGTAAATGCCGGCCAGCAGCAGGGCCGAGATCAACAGGTTGAGATAATCAACGGCGGTCAATGGATCTCCGGTGTCTGGTCTACGGCATCGGCGCTACGGCCGGGCCGGTGGCGGCATCCTTGGGATAAACGATGTCCACTTTGTCCCCAGGCTTGTTCTGGGTGACCAAAAACGGATATCCCGCCTGGCCGTTCGGGCCAAATTTCAGCACCTGTCCAGGCAATAGCGAACCTTTCAGCTCCGTGGTGGCCAGCTTGTCGCGGATTTTCGTTTTGTCCAGGGTGCCGGCCTGCTCAATGGCCTGGGCCAGGATGCGCATGGCATCGTACGCCGTAGCGGCGTACCAAGAGTCCACCGGACGGTTGTACATCGCCTTGTAGTCGGCCGCGAACTTCGCTGCTTGCGCGTACGGTAGTTTGTCTGACCACCAGAGCGCGGCCAGGATGTAGTCCGTGCCCGCGCCCAGGGCTTTGCGTGCGTCCGCTTCCGGACCGCGCGCGCCATAGCTGATCACCTGGTGGTGCAGCCCCGCCTGCAGATACTGGCGCTGCATGGTGATGTAGTCGGGAAGGTGCGCGTCAGAAAGGAAAATGTCACCCTTGGCAGTCTTGATTTTCTGCAGAACGGCGGTAAAGTCTGTGGCCTTGTACTCGAACTTTTCGTTCAAGACCACATCGAAATATCCCGGATGCGCTTTGGTCCATTCCAGAATGCCGTCTACATAGTCTTTGCCGTGGTCGGTGTTCTCCACCACCATGGCGATCTTGAGCCCTTTCTTGAGCTTGCCCTGGTCTACCAAGCTGCCCAGGAACTCGGCAGTCGTGGAGCCCAGGAGCTTGATCGGGCTGAGCACGCCAAAGGTGTACTTGTAGCCGCGGCTGAAAATGCTGGTGGCGGCGGCGCCGGCTGTAAGCCAAGGTGTCTTGTAGCGGTCCGGCATCACGGATTCGGCTTCACCCAGCGGCGTGGAGTAGCCGCCGATCACGGCGGTGACGTTGTCTGAGGTCATGGCGCGCTCAGCCAGCGACGAGGACTTGGCCTGATCGGTGCCGTCGTCATAGAAGACCTCTTTGATCAGCAGTTTCTTGCCTTTGTCTTTGACGAAAATGCCGCCCTTGTCGTTGATCTGCTTGATGGCGAGCTCGATGCCTTCCTTCTGGTACTGCCCGGGTTTGGCTTCCGCACCGGTGATGGGCATGACGACGCCAATGGTGATGGCATCCTGGGCCGCTGCAGCCAGAGCACCCAAGCTGCTTGCCAGCAATGCAAATAGCAGTACGCGACCAATACACGCGCGAAAATCGCCTGACTTCTTCATGGCTTCCTCCTTGAAAAATGAGCGGCCTTGGCCCGGTGTGCGGGAAGAGCCGTGAGTATCCTCGCCAGCCTCGGGCGAAAGATGGCGTGCTGCATAATATAGCCGCGCCCGCGAGATTAACAAGAAAAGAGTTAAGCCGCGTGAGGCCCGGCAAATAAATATCGCTAGACGATATTATTTTCAAGCAGATGACTTGATGCCATGCGTCTTCGGGCGCCTCCCGCGACGTGCGCCGCGCGCCATGGCGCATGAATTGCCTTACCGTGTTCGCCGGCAATGGAGTTAAGTGACTGGGAAGAGACGGGCTTAAGCCGGCCAGCGTTCGTGAAAGCAGGGAGAGGGTCCGGTCGTCTCACAACCCTGATGTGAATCAGACAGAGTCCGGTTTTTCTCTTTCCGCTTGACAACTCCGGTAATCCGACTACCCTAGGTGGCCTAATCGAAGGGGCCCGGTTCCCGTCCTGTGGAGCAGGACGGGAAAGTGTTTCTCAGGTACAAGCAACGCAAAAATTCAATGAGGTCAGGCTCTGGCCAGTCTGATCTTTTTTTCCAGGAGGGCCGTATGTCGAGTGTTCCCATGCAGGTGACATCGTCAGACCAGATATCCACGGGGAGAATCTGGCTGGTGATTTTGGCTTCCGCGGTCGGAACGATGATCGAGTGGTACGACTTTTACATCTTCGGCAGCCTTGCGGCTATTCTGTCGCTCAAGTTCTATCCCGTCGGCAACGACACATTCGCGTATATCGCATATTTGGCGACGTTCGCGGTAGGCTTTGTCGTGCGCCCATTCGGGGCGCTGTTTTTCGGCCGCATCGGCGACCTGGTGGGCCGCAAGTACGCTTTTCTGGTGACATTGAGCATCATGGGCGGCGCTACGATCTTGATCGGTCTCCTGCCCACCTATGCCACAGCCGGCTGGTTCTCGCCGATCGCCCTCATTCTCATCCGCGTTCTGCAAGGATTGGCGCTGGGCGGCGAGTATGGCGGCGCGGCGGTGTACGTTGCCGAGCACGTGCCGGACAACCGGCGCGGCTTCTACACCAGCTTCATCCAGATCACGGCGACTCTGGGTTTATTTGTTTCCATTTTGGTCATTTTGGGGACGCAATCGTACATGAGCAAGGAAGATTTCAGCCGGTACGGCTGGCGTATTCCTTTCCTGATCTCGGCCTTCTTGCTGGCCATTTCCATTTACATCCGCCTGAAGATGGAAGAATCGCCGATTTTCGCCACCATCAAAAGCGCTGGCATGAGTTCGATGCAGCCTTTGAAGGATGCGTTCACCAACTGGCCGAACCTGAAGCAAGTGGCCATTTCGCTGTTCGGCGCCACCGCCGGCCAGGGCGTGGTCTGGTATACAGGACAGTTCTTTGCGCTGTTCTACATGCAGACCGTGCTGAAGATCAATCCCAAGACGGCCAACTACATCATCGTATGGGCGCTGTTGTTTGGTATGCCGCTGTTTACGGTGTTTGGCGTGCTTTCAGACAAGATCGGACGCAAGTGGATCATGATGCTCGGCTGCTTGTTCGCCGTGATCTCATATCTTCCGATTTATCACGCCATGCATGATGCGGCGGGCAACAACGTGACCACCTTCACGTCATCCAAGGCCAAGGCAACCGGTGCGACGGTGTTGACGGCGATGACTGTTGATGCGACAGGAAAGCCTGTCCCCGCCAAAGAAGCGGCCAATCCAGACACCAAGAAATTGATCTTCCTGGTCTGGTTGCAAATGATTTGGGTGTGCATGGTGTACGGTCCGATTGCCGCATACCTGGTGGAGGCATTCCCGGCCAAGATCAGGTACACGTCATTGTCACTGCCGTATCACATCGGCAACGGCGTGTTCGGAGGCATGCTCCCGTTGATCGGGATCTGGGTAAGCGCCTCCACCGGCCATATCTACGCCGGCTTGTGGTATCCCATGATCGTGGCCGGCATCACGTTCGTGGTGGGCTCGATCCTGTTGCGTGACACCAGAAATGTCAAGATCTGGCAGGAGGCCGCTGCGGCAGGAAAGTGAACCGCAGATGCCGCTTGCAGACATCCCAGTGGCATAGGTGTAGGATAATCTGTTTCGGACTGGCGGGTGGCAGCCGTTGCCACCCGTTAGTCGTTGCAGGCCCAACCCCCGCGGGCCATAGCGAGTTCGCGCGATTTGATTTCGAAACCAAGAGGTCAAGGCCATGGCTGACGCTCGTGCAGTGAAGGAAAAACAACCGGCAACCGAGGTAAACGAAGCCCAGATCGCCGTCCATTGGCGGGAAGAAGAATACTATTACCCCAGCGCAAAATTCATTGGCCAGGCCAACCTGACTGATCCTGCCGTGATGGAACGCTTCGGAGAGGAGAATTTTCCGGAGTGCTTCCGCGAATATGCCGACCTGCTGAGCTGGGACCAGTACTGGCACACCACACTGGACACCAGCGACGCGCCTTTCTGGAAGTGGTTTGCCGGGGGCAAGCTCAACGTCTGCTACAACTGCGTGGACCGGCACCTGGACAAGCACAAGAACAAAGCCGCCTTTATTTTTGTCGGCGAGCCGGAAGAAGAGCCGCCGCTGTCCATTACCTACCAGGAGTTGTATTACCGGGTGAACGAAGTCGCTGCGTTGCTGCGCGATTTCTGCGGCTTAAAAACCGGCGATCGGGTGACCATCCATATGCCGGTGGTGCCGGAACTGCCCATCACCATGCTGGCCTGCGCGCGGCTGGGCATCATCCATTCGGTAGTGTTTGGCGGTTTCAGCGGTGAAGCCTGCGGCATGCGCGCCGCCGATTCCGGCAGCAACGTGCTGATCACCATTGACGGCTACTACCGCAGCGGCAACATGACGGACCACAAAGAGAAAGCCGACCTGGCTGTGGCCACCGCGGAAAAAGAAGGTCAGAAAGTCGAAAAAGTCCTGGTGTGGCGGCGTCAGGCGGGCAAATATCATTCGGCAAAGCCCATGGTCCAGGGCCGCGACTTCTTCGTGGACGAAATCCTGAAGAAGTATTCCGGCAAGACCGTTGATCCGGTTTCCATGCCGTCGGAAGCGCCGCTGTTTCTGATGTACACCAGCGGCACCACGGGCCGACCCAAGGGATGCCAGCACGGAACGGGCGGATATCTCGCCTACGTTGCCGGGACCACCAAGTACATTCAGGATGTTCAGCCGGAAGACGTCTACTGGTGCATGGCGGACATTGGCTGGATCACCGGCCACTCTTATATCGTTTACGGTCCACTGGCGCTGGCGGCCACCAGCGTGTTGTATGAGGGCGTGCCCAATTATCCTGATGCGGGACGTCCGTGGCGCGTGGCCCAGCGGCTGGACGTGAATATCTTCCATACCTCGCCGACGGCCATCCGCATGTTGCGCAAGGCCGGTCCCGACGAACCCGCCAAGTACAACTACCACTTCAAGCACATGACCACGGTGGGCGAACCCATCGAACCGGAAGTGTGGAAGTGGTATTACCAGGTAGTCGGCAAAGGCGAAGCGGTCATCGTGGATACCTGGTGGCAAACCGAAACCGGAGGGTTCCTGTGCAGCACCAAGCCCGGCATTGATCCCATGAAGCCGGGCAGCGCCGGACCGGCGGTGCCGGGAATTTATCCCGTGATTTACGACGAAGAGAGAAAAGAAGTGAAGCCGGGTTCAGGCAAGGCAGGGAACATCTGTATTCGCAATCCGTGGCCGGGAATGTTCCAAACTATCTACGGCAACCGCGAGCGCTTCGTCCAGCAGTACTACCAGAAATACAACCGCGACAAGACGAGCAAGAAATGGCAGGACTGGCCGTACTTCGCGGGCGATGGCGCGGTGCAGGCGCCGGACGGCTACTTCCGCATTTTGGGCCGCGTGGATGATGTAATCAACGTGGCCGGACACCGGTTGGGCACCAAGGAACTGGAGTCGGCGTGCCTGACGGTGCCTGAAGTCGCGGAAGCCGCGGTAGTTCCGGTGGCCGACGAGGTGAAAGGCCGAGTGCCCGAGGTCTACGTCGCGCTGAAGCCGGGCGTGCCCCATGGCGGGGGCATCATCGAAGAGAAGATCAAGGAAGCCATTGACACGCAGATCGGCAAGATCGCCCGGCCCAGAAAAGTCCATGTGGTGCCGGACATGCCTAAGACGCGTTCGGGTAAGATCATGCGGCGCGTGCTGGCCGCCATCTCTAACAATCTGGATACCGGCGACGTTACCACGCTGGCCAATCCGGACATCGTGGAACAAATCCGTGTGATGGTGCAGGGCGACAAGAAAGTGGTTCTCAAGGATGCGCCGGAAGATTTGAAGCGGTTTGGCGACGAGCGCTAACGGAACCGGCAAGCGAGAAAGCAGGAAGGGCAGTGGGCAGTATCTACGGAAGCAAGTTGTGAACGCTGGACACAGGAGGAACTTATGAAGGATGGCAAGAAGGGCAAGGGCGTATCACGCAGAGATTTCATCAAGATCGCCGGCGCGGGCGGCATCGCCGCCGGTCTGGGCCCCTATTTTTTGTTCCCGGAGCGGGCCGCGGCCCAGCAGAAGACCCTGAAGATTCTGCAATGGAGCCATTTTGTTCCCGCTTATGACACTTGGTTTGACGGGACCTTCGCCAAGCAGTGGGGCGAGAAACATAACACGAACGTGGTGGTAGACCACATCAACCTGGTTGACCTGAATACCCGCGCCGCATCCGAAGCTCAGGCCAAGAAGGGCCACGATCTCTTTATGTTCCTCTCGCCGCCGGCCGCGTATGAAAACCAGGTCATTGACATGAGCCACGTGTACCAGGAAGTGGAAAAGAAGCACGGCAAGAAGATTGACCTGGCGCACAAGTCCACCTACAACCCCAAGACCAAGAAATATTACGCGTTCTCTGATTCTTACGCGCCCGATCCGGGCAACTGGCGGCTGGATCTCTGGGCGGAAGCGGGTTTCCCGAAGGGACCCGATACCTATGATGATCTGCGCGCCGGCGCCAAAAAGATCCGCGACAAGACCGGCCATCCATGCGGCCTGGGGCTTTCCCAGGAACTGGACACCAGTATGGCGATGCGGGCGCTGTTGTGGTCATTCGGCGGCGCCGAGCAGGACATTGAAGGCAACGTCACCATCAACTCGAAAAACACCATTGAAGCGCTGAAGTACATGAAGGCGCTGTACGAAGAATCGGAAACGCCGGAGGTCTTCACCTGGACGCCGCCATCGAACAACCAGGCGATGCTGGCAGGAAAGGTTTCCTACGTAGCCAACGCCATCTCCATTACTCGTCAGGCGGAAAGAGAAAAACTCCCGATTGACAAGGACATCATGATCAGCCGGGCCTTGAAGGGCCCCGTCCGCCGCATTGCGGCCGAGCACGTGATGGACTGCTATGTGATCTGGGACTTCGCGGAAAACAAAGACGGCGCGCAGCAATTCCTGATTGACTATATTGACGCCTTCCATGACGGCTTTGTGGCGGGCCAGTTCTACAATTTCCCCTGCTTCCCCAAGACCGTTCCGGATTTGAAGAAAGAAATTGCCATCGATTCGCGCGCGACGCCGACCAACAAGTACGCTGTGCTGGGCGACGTGCTGGATTGGGCGACCAACGTGGGCTATCCGGGTTATTGTTCGGCTGCCATTGATCAGGCCTTCAAGAGCTGGGTGATTCCAACCATGTTTGCCACGGTGGCGAATGGGAAGGCGACTCCGGAAGATGCGGCCAAGACCGCGGAAACCGAGTACAAGCGCATCTTCGAGAGATTCAAGTAAACGAGGAATGAATGGCCGTCGTTGAAACCCGGAAGCTGACCAAGGTATTCAAACAAGGAGAGCTGGGAGCAGTTAACGAAGTAGATCTGGAGACCCGCGAAGGCGAGTTTCTGGTTTTCCTGGGACCGTCTGGTTCCGGGAAAACCACTCTCCTGCGCATGATCGCCGGCCTGGAAACACCCACGGCCGGCGAAATCCTGATTGGCGGCAAAGTGGTGAACGATCTCACGCCGCGTGAGCGCCGCATTGCCATGGTCTTCCAGAGTTATGCTTTGTATCCACATCTCTCCGTCTACAAAAATATTGCTTTCCCGCTGAAAGCACAGAACGTCCCCAGAAACCTGCATAAAGAGAAGGTGGAGTGGGCGGCTTCACTGCTGGGCATCGGCGCGTTGCTGCAACGCAAGCCGCGAGAACTTTCCGGCGGCGAGCGGCAGCGCGTGGCCCTGGCGCGCGCCATCGTACGCGAGCCCTCGGTCTTCCTGCTGGACGAACCGCTCTCCAATCTTGACGCCAAGCTTCGTCTCTCCGCTCGCGAAGAACTGGAGCGTTTCCATCGCCGCGTAGGCACCACCACGATTTACGTTACTCACGATCAGGTGGAAGCCATGGCCATGGGCGACCGCATCATGGTGCTCAATAAAGGCCTTGTGCGCCAGATCGGCACGCCGAAGGAGGTTTATGACGATCCCGAGGACACCTTTGTCGCTACGTTCCTCGGATCGCCGCCGATGAACTTGATTGAACACGGCGATTTGATTATCGGCTTCCGTCCGGAACATTTCCGGGTGGCTGAAGACATCAAGGATGCCGACAAAGTTACCTTCAAATTCCGCGTGGAAAACGTGGAATATCTGGGAGCAGAGTTCATCTTGTCCGGCTTGTTGACGGGCGGCAAGGCGGACGGCAAGAAGGTGATTGCACGCCTCCTCCTGGGCCACAGCTTTGAAGTTGGCACAACGTATGACTTTGCTGTTCCGCAACGGCAATTGAAATTCTTCGATCGCACCACGGAGAAGAAAGTGGCAGCGAGGGCCGTGGCATGGCAGTAGGCGCAGCCAAGATCAAATCGGCGGGCGCGGCGCAAAGTCCCCTGCTGGGATTTGCCATGTTCACTCCAGCGGTGCTTTACATCGTGCTGCTGATCGGAGCGCCGTTTGTGCTGGCCATCTTTTATGCTTTCAGTGATGCCCGCATCGGCAGCACGGGCCTGCATTATGTGGGGCTGGAGAACTTCCGCAGCATCATGCAGAGCCCGAGTTTCAAGAAAGCCGTCTGGAACTCGGTGATCTTCACTGTCTGCGCGCAGATCATCGTGCTGGTCTGTTCCAACATTCTTTCCATCGCGTTGGAAAAGCCCTTTCGGGGACGCGGGTTTGTACGCTTTCTCCTGTTGTTGCCGTGGGTGGCCCCGGTTTCCCTGGGCACGATTGGCTGGAAGTGGATCCTGGATTCCATCTACAGCGTGATCACCTGGCTGTTAATCTGGCTGGGATTCGTCAACAAGTTTTCGCCGCCCATGTGGCTGGGTGAGGAGAAGCTGGCCATGGCGTCAGTGATCCTGGTGCACTGCTGGCGCTTGATTCCGTTTTCCACGGTCATCCTGCTGGCCGGCAGGACGGCCATTCCCAAGGAGATTCCGGAAGCCGCGGCGATTGATGGCGCCGGTTTCTGGCGCACGCTTTTCCAGATCAACCTGCCCATGATGGTCCCGATTCTCGGCGTCGCGGTGCTGTTCGGCACGATATTCACGTTTACCGACATGGCGGTTGTCTATATTCTCACCAACGGCGGCCCGTATGATTCAACGCAAACGCTGCCCAATCTGGCGTTCAGCCAGGGCATTCAGGGCAGTGATCTGGCCGCTGGCGCGGCGATCTCAGTATTCCTGGTGCCCGTGCTGGTGTTGATTGCGTATTTGATGTTGCGGGTAGCGCATCGCGCGGAGGTCAACTAGTGACGGAAACCACCGCCATCGCGGCCAAGAAGCCTCTGGGAATCACCGTCGTCAGCGTGCTGTTGATGGTTTCCGCTTTTGTGCTCTTGGCGCGCACCATAACCTTGCACGTGGGAGGTTTAGCAGGCTCGTTCAGGATCATCGCGGTGGTGACTTGCCTGCTGCTGGCCATCGGCATCTGGAAGCTGCATCACGGCGCGCGGGTGCTCCTCTTCTTTCTCCTGGTATCCGACATCATCGGCTGCCTCATGGCGCTGTTCCTGTATGCCTTGCGGCAATCCCAGCACCGTCTTGCTTTCATATTGGTGGTGGAGCTCTGCGTTGCCGCAATTGTGCTCTGGTACCTGCAGTCGCCGCGCGTCAAGCGGGCTTTTGGCGGCCTGAATCCCTGGCCGTCCACGGTGAAGATGCTGGTCCTCACCGTATTCACCGGGTTGCTGGCGTTTCCTTTCTACTGGATGGTGATTGCCACGTTCAAGCAGAACATTGACTTGTACGCGATGGACAACAATCCCTTCATCTTCAATCTTCCGCCCACGCTGGACCACCTGCGCTTGCTCTTCATGGAAACGCGCTACGTGCGCTGGTTAGGCAATACGGCGCTGGTGGGGTCCTTGGTAGTGATCATTACGTTGCTGCTCTCGGTCCCCGCGGCGTACGCGCTGGCGCGCCTTACGGGCCGATGGGGAGAGCGTCTGGGCATCGGTATCTTTCTGACGTATCTTGTCCCGCCGACGCTGCTCTTTATTCCGCTGTCGCGCGTGATCGCGATTCTGGGATTGCAGGACACCATATGGTCCCTGGTATTGGTGTATCCCAGCGTAACCGTGCCATTCTCCATCTGGCTGCTGATGGGCTTCTTCAAATCCATTCCCAAAGAGCTGGAGGACGCGGCCATGGTGGACGGGCTCACCCGCTTCGGGGCGTTCGTCAAGATGGTGATCCCGATCTCGACCTCGGGAATTCTCACGGTGGTGATCTTCACTTTTACCCTGGTCACGCAAGAGTTCGTGTACGCGCTGACGTTCATTTCGCCGGAGTCGCAGCAGATGGTCGGCGTGGGCATTCCCATCTTTCTGGTGCGCGGCGATGTTTACTTCTGGGGATCGCTGATGGCGGCGTGCCTGATTGCGAGTTTGCCCGTGGCTTTTCTCTACAACCTGTTTCTCGACCGGTTTATCGCCGGGTTTACCGTGGGCGCTGTCAAGGGATAAGTCGGAACTTGCTTCCGGACGCGATTTTCAGCGTGTTTCTGAGAGCGCGGTTGGCGGTGGAAAGACCTGCACCATTTTCTAAACAAAAGACTTGACAGAACTGCCGTCTGGCCTGAAAGTGTTTCGCGCACTTCCATGTCTCCAACGGTAAGCGTGTGGCTGCGAGGGTAGAAGTGCGCTGAAGCAGTTGCAGAACGGACAAGTCAGGACGTCTTCAACAGGAGAAACCCATGAATTGGACGCAGGTGTATGATCCTCTCGGGCACTGGTGGCTTTCGACGCTCGTGGCAGCGCTTCCCATCATCGTGCTTTTCACCTTGCTGGCGGGGTTGCGCGTCAAGCCGCACTGGTCCGCCTTGGCGGGGGCAGCCACCGCCGTGTTAATCGCAATATTTGTCATCCATATGCCGCCTGAATTGGCCGGCATAAGCTTTGGTTTTGGCGTCGCCTTTGGGCTCCTGAAAATTGCCTGGATCGTGGTGGCGGCCGTTTACCTCTATGACATTGCGGTCGATACCGGGCAATTCGAAATTATGAAGGCGTCCGTTGCAGGAATTACACCGGACCGCCGCCTTCAACTCCTGCTGGTTGCCTTCTGCTTTGGCGCTTTCATTGAAGGGGCCGCAGGGTTCGGCGCCCCAGTGGCGATTGCCGGCGCTTTCATGATTGGCTTGGGCTTCAAACCGTTTCACGCTGCCGCACTCAACCTGATCGCCAACACCGCGCCGGTCGCTTGGGGCGCCATTGGCACTCCCGTTCATACTCTTGCGTCGGTTGTTGGCAATAACCCGACGGAGTCTGACCTGAACGCCATGATTGGACGTATCCTCCCGCTTACCGCGATCATTGTGCCCTTCTGGCTAGTGCGCGCGATGGTGGGGTGGAAAGAGACCTTTGAGGTTTTCCCAGCCATTGCGGTGGTAGGCGTGTCTTTCGCCATCACGCAATATTTATGGGCAAACTACATGGACAGTAATCTGGTGGATATTGCTTCAGGCGTGGTCTCCCTCGTTTGCACGGTCATATTCCTGAAGTTCTGGCACCCCAAGAATATCTGGCGTTTTGAAGATGAACGAGAAGGCGCAGAGGGCGCTGTGTCCGCGGCGAGCGGAACCTCTGCGACGCGCACGGCCACCACCGCTGGCGGCCACAGTTTCGAAATCCATAGCTACTCCGCAGGCCAGGTGGCCAAGGCATGGCTCCCGTTTGCGGTCCTATCCCTGTTCGTGCTGTTATGGGGACTTCCCAAAATCAAGGGCCCCTTGAATGACGCCACGACGCCCAACTGGAAAACCAATAAGGGTTGGAACGTTCCCAAACTCAATAACGCAGTTAGCCGCGATGTGCCTGTGGTAGCTGCAACCACCCCGCCGGAGAAGCGGCGCGAGGCGGCAAAATATGACTTCAACTGGCTTACAGCGACCGGTACGGCCTGCTTCCTGGCTGCAATCCTGGGTGGGCTCCTTTCCGGCGTAGGCCCCGGGCGACTGGTGCGGATTTTTGGACGTACGCTTTATCGAATGAGATTCGCTGTGATTGCCATCTCTGCCATGCTGGGGCTGGGCTTTGTCACCCGATATTCCGGTACGGACGCCATACTAGGGCTCGCGTTTACGCGTACGGGATGGTTCTATCCGTTCTTCGGGACATTCCTCGGTTGGCTGGGTGTGGCCTTGACGGGCAGCGATACATCATCCAACGCTCTGTTCGGCAGTTTGCAGAAGATCACTGCACAGCAGCTGAATTTGAGTCCGACCCTCATGTGTGCGGCCAACAGTGCGGGCGGCGTCATGGGCAAGATGGTGGACGCGCAATCCATCATTGTCGCTACCTCGGCCACCAACCAGGTCGGCAACGAAGGCATCATCTTCAAGTTCGTAGTGTGGCATTCCATCGCCCTGGGAGCCATCGTCGGCTTGATTGTCATGATGTACGCTTACGTCTTCCCGAACCTGATTCCGCACGGGCTTACCTTTATCAAGTAAGAGTGAGCTTCTCAGGACCAGAAACGCCGTCCGAAAGGGCGGCGTTTGTTATTTCCACAATCCTTCAATTTGGTGTCCGATTCAAGTCTGAAGAGACGGGTCTTCGGAGATCTGGCGGAGAGGGAGGGATTTGAACCCCCGATACCCTTTCAGGTATGTCCGCTTTCGAGGCGGATCGTTTCAACCACTCACGCACCTCTCCGCGCCGTGAGAATTCGTGGTCACCAACTATTTTAGCAGGTGGGGCCAAGCCTAGGCAGCCAAGCGTCCCGTTCGCCCTAACGCCGGTTGCGGAAGAACTCTTTGAGCAGTTCCGAACACTTGTCCGCCAAAACGCCTGAAGTTACTTCCATCGTGTGGTTAAGTCCAGGATGGTTGATCACTTGCAACAGGGAACCGGCCGCGCCAGCCTTAGGATCACTGGCCCCGTACACCAGACGCGTCACTCGAGCGTGAACCAGCGCGCCAGCGCACATGGCGCAGGGCTCAATGGTGGCCACCATCACGCAGTCCGCTAGGCGATGGTTCCCCAGCCTCTCGCCGGCTGCGCGCAGAGCGACGATCTCTGCGTGCGCGGTGGGATCGTGGTCGCGAAGGTTACGGTTCTGTCCCCAACTCACCAGCTCGCCATCTTTGACCACCACCGCACCCACGGGCACTTCGCCGGCCTCGGCCGCCAGGCGGGCCTGGCCCAGCGCGAGTTCCATCCAGGCGGCGTCGGCTGCGGCGCCTTTCGCCGGCGGGGATTCGGGTTGGCGAGTATCTTTCGGCATCGAAGAGGAATTGACCCTACGCGTCCCGATTCTACCGCAGAGCTGAATGCCGAGAGGCCGGACCAGCACTACTCATGCCGGCTGCTGTTGCGTAGCGCAGTGGATGGCGCCCAGTCCCCAGATGAAATCGCCGCAGTGGATGCCGACGATCTCATGTTTCGGCAACACGCCGGCGATGATGTTGAGCGCTGTGCGGTCAGCAGGATCATTGAACGTGGGCGCCAGCACCAACTCATTGGCGATGTAGAAATTCGCGTAACTGGCCGGCAGTCGCTGGCCTTGGAAGACCACAGGCCGCGGCATGGGGAGGTCAACGATCTGAAGCTTGCGGCCGTGCACGTCAGTGGCTGCGCGCAGGCGGCGCAGATTCTCCTGTAGCGGCTCGTAGTTGGCGTCGCCGCGGCTGGGCTCGACCACGGTGAGCACCGTGTCCGGCGCGACGAAGCGGGCAATGTCGTCCACGTGGCCGTGCGTGTCGTCGCCCACAATGCCGCGGTCCAGCCAGATGACTTTCTCGACCGCAAGATAGTCGGCGAAGATTTGCTCAAGTTCTTTCCGCGAGAGTCCCGGATTGCGCTGCTGCACTTTGCTCAGCAAGCATTCTTCGGTCGTGAGCATCAGGCCCTGGCCGTTTACATCAATGCTGCCGCCTTCCAGGACCACGTGATACGGCTTGCCGTTCCGCAGGATGGCGGGCGTGAACTGCCGCAGCTTGAGCTTGCGCGCGATGCGGTCCGGCAACTGGTTGTCATATTTCCAGTTGGAATACTTGGCCCAGGCGTTGAAGCGCCAGTTGGTGGCGGCAACACGGTTGTCGCCAGAGTCGCGAACCAGGAAGATCGAGCCGGAGTCGCGCGTCCAGCCGCGATTGGTTGGCCAGGCATGGAACTTCACCCGCTTCAGATCAATCTGGGCGCGGCGAAGAACGTCGCGCGCCTGGGCTTTCACGGCAGCGTCACGCAGGACGATATTTACGTCTTCCACGCGCCCCAGGTGGCGCACGATGTCGGCATACACCCAGGGGATGGGGCCAAATTTTCCCGGCCAGTCAGAGCGGTTCTGCGGCCAGCCAATCCATGTGGACGCGTGGCGCTCCCACTCGGCGGGCATGCGGTAGCCAAGTGCGCGAGGGGTTTCAGTCGTAATACTTTTCGGTCCCATCACGCGACGATGCCTTCACTGTATGGAAGGACTGGCAGCGCAAACTCACGCAGGTGAAACCACTCTGTAGGTCCAACACCTTGAAGTGTCAAGTCACGGAACTGCCGAGAAAACGCCTCAAAACAGCATGGTTGGGCTGCGACCTTTGGGGTCCTTCGACGCGCGCTCATCGCGCGATGCGCGACGCGCACTTGCTCAGGATGACAGGACGGAGAGAGTAATGTCACCATAACCATTCTCGATGGCGCCGTTGCTCTCGTTATCAATCCAAGAACCTCTGGGTGATGCCGCCGTAGCTGTCAATGCGGCGGTCGCGCAAGAACGGCCAGTTGCGGCGGACGTCTTCCAGCAACTTCAAATCGCATTGGCCGATCAGGATCTCTTCTTTGTCGTGCGAAGCCTGGGCCATAATGCGGCCGAAGGGGTCGCACAAGAACGATCCGCCCCAAAACTCCAGGCCTTTGCCGGGGGCGCGGCTGCCGCGAATATCGCCGAACTCGTGGCCCACGCGGTTCACCACCGCGACAAACACGCCGTTGGCGATAGCGTGTGCGCGTTGCATGGTCCGCCAGGCGTCATGCTGGGCTTCGCCGTACTCGGCCTTTTCGTCCGGGTGCCAGCCGATGGCCGTGGGATAAAACAGGATGTTCGCGCCTTGCAAAGCCGTAAGTCTGGCGCCTTCGGGATACCACTGGTCCCAGCACACCAGTGCACCCAACCGGCCGAACGTGGTATCAAACGCCTTGAAGCCGAGATCGCCGGGCGTGAAGTAAAACTTTTCGTAGTACAAGGGGTCGTCCGGAATGTGCATCTTGCGGTAGATGCCCTTGAGGCTGCCGTCGGCTTCGATGATGGCGGCGGTGTTGTGGTAGAGGCCGCGCGCGCGCCGCTCAAAGACTGACGCCACCACAACAACCTTGAGTTCGCGGGCGATGGCCGCCAGCGCGTCAGTCGTGGGGCCGGGGATTGGCTCAGCCAGGTCGAAGAGCGCATGCTCTTCCCGCTGGCAGAAATACTGCGTGCGGAACAACTCCGGCAGGCAGATGACCTGCGCTCCCTGCTTGGCCGCCTCGCGGACCTTTTCGCAGGCCCGGCGAAGATTCAAGTCCGGGTCAGGCGAGCAGGACATCTGGATTAGGCCGACGGTGAAGCTGTCAGAAGACAATCGCATTCCCCCGCAATTGCGAAGATTGCCAAAATTGCCAAAATCGCCGTAATTGCCAAAATTGAAAACCAGCACGACTCATCCGCAACCGCATTCTAACAAACCACTCCGTTTGACTCTCGCGTAACAAACCAATTACTTTTTCTTGTTTCCCATTTATCTCCCCTGAGGTGACCCGTTGGCCAAGAAGCAAGAAGGCGCAGGCATTGATCGCAAGCTGCATGACCCGGTAAAAGACAAGCTCTCTCCTGTGTTTCCGCTGGATCTGTCCAAAGTCAAAAGCATCAATGACCTGATTCGCGGCATGGCGGACACGGCTTTCACCGGGCGCCAACTGGGCGAATCGGTAGACGTTCTGGAGGCCATGGCCCGCGACAAAGAGTGCTTCGTGGTCATGACCCTGGCCGGCGCCATGACCGTGGCCAAACAAGGGCTGATCATCTGCGACCTGATTGAACGCGGCCTGGTCAACGCCGTGGTCTCCACCGGAGCCCTCATGGCCCACGGCCTGGTGGAAGCCACCGGGCAGAAGCATTATCGCTACGACCCCCGGATGAACGACGTGGAGCTTTACGAAGCCGGCTACAACCGCGTCTATGACACGCTGGAGCCGGAAACCAACCTGGACCACGTTGAGCTGGTGATGGAAGAAGTGCTGGGCAAGTGGGACCCGCAGCAGACCATGTGTTCCTGGAAGCTGAACCGGGCCATCGGCGAGCATCTCAAGCGTCACGCCAAAGGCCGGGGGATTCTCAAGTCAGCGTTTGAAAAGCAGGTCCCGGTTTTTGTTCCGGCGTTTACTGACTCCGAACTGGGTCTGGACGTTGCTCTGGCCAATCGCATGCGCGCCCGCAAAGGGCAGCAGCAACTGCACTTTGACCCATTCCTGGACCTGAACTATTTTGCGGAAACGCTGTTGCGACAGCCGCGCCTGGGGATTTTTACCATTGGCGGCGGAGTGCCCCGCAACTGGGCGCAGCAGTTTGGGCCGTATTGCGAACTGCGCGTGCGTCGCGCGGGAGAAGACGTTCCCCTCAAGCGGTATCACTACGGGGTGCGGGTATGTCCGGAGCCGGTGCATTGGGGAGGGCTGTCAGGTTCGCCTTATTCAGAAGCAATCTCCTGGGGCAAGTTTGTTCCGCCGGCGGAAGGCGGCAAATTCGGAGAAGTTTTTGTGGACGCTACGGTCGGCTTGCCGATTATGGTCGCAGCGCTGTTGGAGCGGCTGGGGAAGAATTACAAGAAGGCTGGACCAAAAACAAAATCCTGAGCCAAACCAGAAAGAACGATTACTCCGCGGTCCTTGCCAAGGGACGGCGTCGGTTGGCGGCCCGCAATGTCTTGGGCGCGGCCGGGGGCTGCAGCGGCCACAGCGCTCCGTTGGCCAGCCATACAAAGGTCTCTCGCGGGGCAACCGGGAATGCGAGCAGCTTGCCGCGCAGGGCTTCGGGCGTCCAGCGTGGTTCCGGACGATGCCGTGCCGGAATGTAGAACGCAATTATCTTCGCCATGACGACCTCCTGGCTGTGACCGCTTTGGCTGGAAATGCTTTCAACCCAAGCTATCGGCACTCTTACAAGCATGTAGCGTGCCAAAAGAAAAACCGCCGATTACGGTAGGACTAAGTGATTGGATTGCGCCAAATCACTCAATTCCTATGCGTTATTTGATTCATACAGCGCAGGGAAGTTACGGCAGGATTTAGTTGGCCGGTGCACCCAGGTTTCGAAGCCCGTAGGGGCCGCTGCTCTCGGCGGGGTGCGTCCGGCACTCAGCGAGATAGTTTCAGCCGGCCAGATGAGCGTGCGTGACGTTGCATCCCAGGAACGTGGCTAACTCCTCGCGGAACAACTGCCACGCTGGTTCTCCTGCCAGGAGGATGTGATTGCCGCTGGCGAGCGGAACAAACCTGGCGCCCGGAATCTCCGCTGCCAAGATCCGGCCTTCTTGCGCGGGCGCCACCCGGTCGCGATCGCTATGGAAAACGATGGTGGGCACGGACACCGAGGGCAACAGCGAACGCACGTTGATGTCGTCACAAGCTCGCATGGTCTTGACCAGATTCGCCGGTGCGACCGAGATGAGTTGCAGATCGTTGAACCAGCGTTGGTCTTCAGGTGTGGCTTGTTCGGGAATGTAGAGGTTAGTCACCATCTGAAAGAACGAGGGGTTGGTTTTCCCCCAATTCACCTGGACCAGGGTTTCCAGGGCGCGCCGCACCTCAACGGCGTCGGAATGTTCCCGGTGGTGGGCCCCTCGCGAATACCCACCCAGCAGGACCAGATGGCTGACGCGCTCGGGATGCCGCACAGCGTAGGCAATGGCGATGGCCCCGCCCTGCGAATGACCCATCAATGCAAACTTCTTGAGGCCGGCGGCGTCCACAACGGTTTCCAGGTCATGCACCCAGGCTTCGAAGGAAATATCCTCCATGTCCCATTCGGAGAGACCGTTGCCGCGCCCGTCGTAACGCACAATGCTGTGGCCCTCGGCCAAATCCCTGATCCAGTGCCGCCAGATGGGGCTTCCCCATTCGAAGTCCAGGTGATTGAAGCAATTGGCGACTTTGACCAGCGGATAGCCCGTCCCCACTCTGGCGTATGCCAGGCGCACTTTGTCCGGGGTGACGCAGAACCGGATCTCCTGGCGGTTTGAGGGCGCCGTAGACGCAGGTTCCGCTTCGCGAACTTTGGCCAGTGGCTGTGGTTCCGGCATGCTCTCGACAACCGGCGCGGCAAAGCGATATCCCACGCGCGGCACAGTTTCAATGAAAGATTGGCCGTTGGCCTGCTCCCCCAGCGCTTTGCGCAGCGTGGAAATATTGCGGTCCAGGTTGTTTTCTTCCACGGTGGTCTCGGGCCAGACGGCGCTCATCAAGTCGCGTTTAGAGACCAGCGTTCCGTGCCGTTCCACCAGGACCCGCAATGTATGAAATGCCTTGCCCGTCAGCGGCACGGAGCGGCCTTCGCGCAGCAACCGGTGTTCCCTTAGCTCCAGCCGGAAGGGGCCAAATTCATAGACGGTATGGGCTCTCTCGGAAGTCATGCTGTCAGAAAAATAGCAGAAAAGAATCAGTCTTGCCAAAGGACGCCAAGTCACGTTCAGAGAGTTAATGGGAAGCGACGGGAAGCGCTCTGGCGCACTTGGAGATTGTAGCCGACAGGCGGCCCGACGGAGAAAATAAGCTCGGTCGAAACCTTGGGCGCGGGCGCTGGGAGTTGGGCAGCGACAAGTGGAACGGGACCGACAGTGCGGAATTCAGAACGCAAAACAACATAAAGGAGATGACCAGGATGAGTGCGATTGCGAAAGAGATACTGACCACCGCTGAGGTTGAGCAACTTAAGATTCGCCTGAAGACCACGTGGATGGCCGGCGACTATGACCGCTTCGCCCGCTACATGGAGAAGGACGCGGAGGTGTTTTTCCGGCGGCTGGGCGTCACGCCGGGAACCCGCTTGCTCGACGTGGGTTGCGGGGCCGGACAACTGGCTTTGATCGCCGCCCGGGCGGGAGCACAGGTGACCGGTTGCGACATCGCCACCAACTGGATCGAAAAGGCCCGGGCGCGCGCGGCCGCCGAGGGACTTGCCGCGACCTTTCAAGAAGGGGATGCCGAAGCACTGCCGTACGAAGATGCTCAGTTTGACGCGGTGGTCAGCATATTCGGAGCCATGTTTGCGCCGAACCCGGAGCTGGTCGCGGCCGAACTCACCCGCGTATGCCGTCCCGGCGGAATGATCGCCATGGCCAATTGGACACCCGGCGGGTTCATCGGGCTAATGTTCAAGACGATTGCCCGGCATATCGCACCCTCCGGCATGCCATCGCCCGCGCTGTGGGGGGACGAAGCGACTGTGCGGGACCGTCTCCAGAAAGGAATTGCCGGTGTGAAGTGTGCGGTGCGGGTCTATCACTTTGACTATCCGTTCTCGCCCGACGAGGTAGTGGAATTCTTCCGCATCAACTACGGTCCCATGGCGCGCGCTTTCGCATCACTCGACGGGAATGGCCAGGCGAAGCTGCGGAACGATCTGGTGAGCCTGTGGTCCGCGTACAACAAAGGCGCCGGCCATACCACCAAGGTTGAAGCCGAATACCTGGAGGTGGTTGCGACACGGGGCTGAAGATGCCACAACGTTGCTATTCAAAAATCAAGATCGCGGACGCAATCACCGTGATCCACTTCCCGTGCTTGTCACCCACGCCGCTCTGCGTCATGTTGGTGGTGCGCACGATCTTGTTGGAGATGCGGTAGATCTCTTTTTTCTCGTCCCAGGACTTGTCGGGATCAAACTCCACGTTGAGGGTGGTCGCGAGCATCTCCGCGGCCAGTTCCTCGGCGTATTCGCCGGCTTGCTCGTCGGTCTCGCCGAAAGAGTGGTGCTCGCTGAGATAGCCGTAGGTGCTGCGGTCGGCGGGCATGGCCAGGCCGATGCTGGCTGCGGTGAGCCGGTGCGGCTCGCGCGTGGAGTTCTCCGCCACCACGGCGAAGGTGACTTCGCCGGGATGCAGAAACTTCACGCCTTCCTTGCGCGAGATCAGCTTGCAATGCGGAGGGAAGATGGACGAAACCCGGACCAGATTCTGCGCGGCAATGCCGGCATCACGCAGCGCAAGCTCGAAAGACGTGAGGCGTTCCTTGTGCTTGCCGACTCCCTTGGTCAGAAAGATCCGCTTGGGAACCATGTCTAGCCCCAATGTGTGTGCCCTCCAGAAAAATGGTTTTTAATCGAATGAAAAAAATAACACACGCAAGCCGGGAGCGCGGGCAATTTGCGCGATGGTATCCACGTCGTCACAGATGGCCAGGGCCTGGATGAGGCTCTCCTTGTCATCGGATGAAGTGGTGCTCTGGTAGAGCTGTCTTAGTTCGCTGTGCGCGTCCATGGCGCCAAGCTGGTGGATGGCGGAGCGCCGCAATTCAGGATCTTTCTCCGAGCGCAGGACTGCCAGGACGCTCTCCTTCGCATCGGAGGTCATGAACGCCTGCAGGACCGCTCTCTTCACCTTGGGGTCAGATGCGCTGTTGTAGATCCCCTGCAGAACCGGGATGTCCTCCTTGGCGTCGGTAATGCCAAGCTGGTGGATGGCCTTGACCTGCAAGTCCGGTCCGGACTGCCCTTGGGCGACCTTCTTTACGATGTCCTGCGCCTTGGGAGAATCGCTCTGGGCGAGGACAAACAGTGCCCGGTCCTTCAGCCGCATGGAGTGATTGGCCTTGAGAAACTCCGCGAGCATAGGGATGGCGCGCTCGGAGTCGGAGTTCATCAGGCCGTTTAGTGCCAGCAGCTTCAGGTCCTCATCCTGCTCCTTCTCGGGATTGGCAGGCTGGCCGCTGGCCTGACGGATTTCGACCTCCAGGGCCCCGGCATCCTTGAGCCAGGTGCTGCGCGCGTACAGGCGTCGCAGGTCGGCGATGACCTTCAAAGCGTCGGAACGGCGCGCCAGCTTGTTTAGCGCATAGGCCTTCCAGTAGAGCCCGGCGTCAGCACGATCGCCCTTCAGGTCGGCGAGCTGGGTGAAAGTGTCGACCGCGTGCTGCCAATCGCTCTGGTTAAGCTGGTCGCTGCCCGCCTTGTAAAGCTGGTCCTCGCGCGGGTTGTCGGTGGGACCCATGGCGGGAAGCAGCGAGTTGGACGGCACGGGCGGCGTCTGCTGCGCATACGCCACAGCGGAAGCGAATAAGACTGCTGCAATAAGAAACGTCTTGCACTTCATATGGTTGGCCTCGATGTAGACGGATTGTCCTTGGGTTGATTGGGTCGAATCTGACTCTGCACGTTGGACTGCACGACGCGCACCTTGAACAACAGTCCCTGCGACTCGATGCGGCGCTGGATCTCCTGCAATTGCGCCTCGTTCAGCGGCGTGGGCTGATGGGCAATGTCCACCAGCACACGCTCCAGCTCATCCAGAACGGCGGCGGTAGAGGTATCGCCGATGTTCTGCGCGGTCTGGCGATAGAGGCGGTTGGCGGCAATCAGGTCGTCCGCCCGCTGGCGCTCGTCCCCGCCGGATGGCGCATGCGTCAGCTCGACCAGCAACATCTGCGAGCGGTCGGGGTGAGCGCCGAGAGCCAGCAGCAGCACGCGCTCGCGCACCTGCTGCGCCGAGGCAGTTGATTGCGGCGCCGGATAGCGCCCCAACGCTGCGGAAGCTGCCACCATGGCCGGCGCGCGGACGCCTCAGGCAGGTGGGCGCGAATGCGGTTCCAGACCACAGTGCCGTAATCGCCGGGCCGCTCCGGAACCGCAGGCGCAGACACCGCCTTCAGCAGACGCGAAAGCTCTTCAAACTGGGCGCGGCACTGCGCGCACCCCGCCATATGGCGGGCTGCGCCGGCGACAGGCTCACCGTAGAAGTGCAGAATCAGTTCGTCGTGGCTGAGGTGGTTCATCGTGCGGGCCTCACTACGGGTTCGAGCGCGCGGCGCATCTTGTTGACCGCGCGCAGCACGCTCTGCTTGGCGGCGCCTTCCTTGACCTGCAGCGCGGCCGCAATTTCTTCGATGGGGCGGCCCTCGAAGTGGCGCAGTACGAAGGCGGTGTGTTCCACCGGGCTCAAGGTCTTCATGGCCGTGTCGATTCGGGCCTGCAATTCGCCGCTATAGGCCAGAGCTTCGGGACCCGGGCGAGGGGAGAGCAAGCGCTCCTCGGGCGGATCTTCATCGTCCTGGGCGACCGGAGCCGGCTGCGGTTGGGTCTTGCGGCGCTCCAGCGTGGTCAGGGAACAGTTGGTGGCGATACGGAACAGCCAGGTGGCCATGCTGGACCGCGATTCGAAGCGGTCCAGGCCGCGATAGGCGCGCAGGAAGGTTTCCTGCACGACGTCTGCCGCGTCGTCCTCGTTGCCGGTCATGCGAAATGCCAGTGAGAAAACCATCTTGCTGTACCGCTCCACCAGGACACGGAAAGCTTCTCGGTCACCGCCGAGTACGCGGGTCAGGGCCGCTGCGTCTTGGCTTTCCATTCGTCCCATTAGACCGGCCGTCGCGAAGACGGTTAGTAAGGCAGATACGAGATTCGGGCTGGGAATGGTTATACGCCCGGGGAGCAAGAGCCAACCCGTCGGCCATCGGTTCGATTCCGGGAATGTGAGCGACTTAATGTGACCGTTATCACCGCCAACCGGCCCTGGCCCGCCTATCATTCGTGCTATCACAGGTTGGG
>JAIQGE010000016.1 GCA_020072815.1 Terriglobia bacterium
AGGGTAGGTTAGTCACGTGTTACTCACCCGGTCGCCACTTTACTCATGGATTGCTCCACTTTCTCGTTCGACTTGCATGTGTTAGGCACGCCGCCAGCGTTGATTCTGAGCCAGGATCAAACTCTCGTTTGAAACCTGAAAGTTCCCCGACGGGTCGCCTGCTCCTCCGCCTGCGGTTGCCCGCGCGACAGATGAGCCAGCAATCACAGGGAACCGCCATCCCGGCTAATAAGACGCAGCTTTGCTTTCGCAAACCAACGCCCGGAATTCACCGGATGGCATACTTACCTATTTTGTGAGATCACTCGGACTTGAATCCTCGTTTTATCTCACGACTGGCACGTTCAACCTTGTTGTCAAAGACCGATTACGAATTCCGCCTGAGCGGCTCGCTTTCGATTTCAGACCCTCCGACCCCGAAGGCCGGCTTGTCCTCGAAACTTGACGTCCCCCGTGTCCTAAGACACTAGAGACGAACCTTTCAAACTTACCGCGAATGATCGCGTTCTGTCAACGTGAAACTCAGGGGCGAATCTTTTTGTTAAATCGATCCAGCTCTTCCTGATTTCACGCATCAAGGGAGCTTCCCCCGGGCGCGGCGATTTCTCGCTAGCTGCCAGGCGCTAGCGGCTAGCTAGCTTCTTTCGCAGCACTTGCACCCCGTCAGCCTTGCTCGCGGAAAAACACGCGCGCAGGCACGGGGGCGTATCAAATGTCCAAAGATCGCTTGAGGTTTTTTTAGAACCCTTCAGGAACCACTGTTCCCGAATGCTGCCCGCAGGACCTGCCTTGGGGCAAATTGTGGCTTACTTATTCGATGACCGGCAAAAGAGTCTTGATTCTTATTCTTTGTCGGGTCCCCGGCTGCGTCGGCTGGTTCCTGCATCCGGTGCCACTCACTTATCTTCGTCTTCTTTTATAGCAGACCTGGGTCGGATTACGCAAGGGGCGACCTCTTAATTCTGCGAAAAGGACATGCACCAGTGAGAAAGTGGGTTCTGCCTTGTGTCGCAGCGTGCTGAATCGGTGGAATGTCACATGCTCCCGCCCGTCGCTTTGTGATAAACCTCCACCAATTGCTTGGCCAGCAGGCTTTCGACAAGTTTTTCCATTGCGCTCAAGTCGGGCAGGCCGGTCTTCTTGAAGCCTTCATCTGCTGTTTCGAGGGCGCTGTAATAAGGCCCTTTGTCTTCGGCAATCAGCTCCGGAATTGTCTTGGTACCAGGGAGCCGGTAACCCAACGCTACGCAAAGAACTAGATACGAAGCTGCACGTGCCGTACGGCCGTTTCCATCAACAAAAGGATGAATCCAGTTCAGACGCCACAGGACGTACGCACAAAGGTGTACAGGAGATTTCTTGCGCCAGTTTTCGTTGACGTAGTCGCACATCTCCTCTACGAGACCCGGAACGAGATGCGCGCCAACAGGCTGATGTTTGCTGCCTGAGATTTCTATGCCGGCGGGCCGGAATGTTCCTGCCAGAGCAGTTATTCCTTCCAAAGCTACGCGCTGCAGTCCCAAAATTGCCGACAGTCTGAATTTGAAAGGCCTTTGAGGATCGTTCCAGTATTCAATCTGCTCCGCAACGGCATCAAATTGCTTGAGGCCGTTGCTGACTTCTCTCTTGGCCTTGAGGTCCGGATCGGTAATTAGTTCGGCATCCAGCGCTCGACTGTGCCGCTCTTCATCCGTCATTGCTATTTGTCATTGCTCAGACGATCAGCTTCCTGGTCCACTAGATCTCGCGTAATTCGGTCGTTCTCAATTTTCGTGTTGCCATAAGCAAAGCTGCGACGTTGCGCTTCCTTCTCTTCGGAGGTCAGGTCCGCGTTCTTCGCCGCAGCCAAAAGTTCTTTGAGTTCGTTGGACATGTGTACCTCCAAAAAGTGTTACCACTCTAGCATAAGATCTCCGGCCTTCTTTCGCTTTTATTTCTCAAAAAATCAATGCACCCTCGGCGCGGCTTCCAGACGCTGCTTCACCATTTTGAAAAACGCCCAGACGTTGTCGGCGTCGGCGGAGGTTTGTGTAAGGCGGCGGTGGATTTTCATGGAAGGAAAGATCTTGCTGCCCTGCACGGTCAGAGTCAGCGTGGCGAATTGCTTGCCAGGATAGGTCTCGATGCTCCACTCGCCGCCGAAGCGCCGGCGGACCACTTCTCCCAGGTAGCAGCCCCAGGTTTTGCAAATTTCGGTGAGGACGTCACTGGAGGCAGAAGCGGAGGCGGAGCCAGCGGATGTGGCAGACCCGGATGAGGGAGCACCAGTCGACGAAGTAGCACCGGCGGGCGCAGGAGACCCAGGCAAAGGCAAGTTCTGCGCTACGCGATCAAGAATGGTCTCCAGGTCCAGCAGCGAGTTCTCGGTGAAGTCGAGTTGGGCGTGGAGGTCGCGGGCCTGCTCCACGGCCTTCTGCGCATACGATTCGGCCATGGCCGCGACGGAGGGATGGTCGGACATAAGAGATAAGAGTGTAGCAGGGGAAGCATTCAGCAATCAGCAGTCAGCACTCAGTGAGCCCTGTCGATTTCGGTTTGCGTCGAAAACCTTTGAAACACGGAGGAACGGAGCAACCGGAGGAAGAAATTTAGCGCGAATGCACGCGAACAAACCCGAATGAGGCGGGGCGTTAGGTCAGGCGCGGGAAAAATGGTTTTGACTTCTTACGGGCCAGCGTCGTCCGCCAGACTTGGCGTTGCAACGCGGAAGAATGAGCCGGAGGAAACAAGCGCTTGGGATTAGCAAATCCCACTCATCCTCCGGTTCCTCCGTTCCTCCGCGCCTCAGGTATGTTGCCCTCGAAGTCTCAGGAGTTGATAGGGATCCCCTCGCTCCGGTCGGGATTACAGAAAGCAGCGTTCGGGATTTCAGAAAAAGCTCTGCTCCATCCCTCCGGTTCCTCAGTTCCTCCGTGTTTCAAAGGTGTTGCCCTCGAAGTCTTTGAGGCGATAGGGATCCCTCGCTCCGCTCGGGATTTCAGAAGAAACTGCGTTCGGGATAAAAAGCAAAGAGCCACCAAACACAGAAATGCCGGGCTGGTTGGCCCGGCTCGTTTCCGTTACTGCAAAATGATGCGGTTACATCACTAATTCGTTACATCACCAGCGCCAAGGTTTCCAATTCCTGATGCAAGGCCTCTACGTCCCAACCCGCGCTGTCAATCCTGCCGGCGGCGTCCAAGGCCGACTCCGGCGAAATTCCGTATCCGCGTCCGGAAAGAAACATTTTGAGCAGCTCCGCTGTCTGGAATGAATCCAAGCCACCTTGCAGAAGTTCATTGCGGAGCGCCGCCACCTCAGCTACCGAGAATTTTTCTCCCATCGTCATATCCGTCACCTCCGAATCCTTAACCTGCTCTTGCTACATTAGACACGTGATACGCCCGGTTTGTTGCAAAGAAAATCAAAAATACTTGAACAGAGGTAACGGGACGAAAGTAATTCCAGCGTCCTGAACAACTTCCCGGCAACGCGCCGCCCGCGGCTTACAAAGCTTTTACTCAGCCATGCATTTTGCTGACAAATCTTTGCCCCCGGTTAACACAACTCAGTTGGCCATTTTGCTGAGATGGAGATCAAAGACGTCTTTACTCAGCAAGCAAGTCAATTCGAAGGCGCGGAAGTGGTCGCCCACCAGCTCGCGCTGGCGATAGAGCCCAGGTTCGCTGTCCACGGTCTCATGCCGTGCCGCCCAGTCTTCGAGAAAATGCTGCGCGTCTTTCATGGTGGCCTCGCCGTGCTGGCCGGTGGCGGTCATGGACTCGGCCGCGTACGACTGCAGCAGCTTGGGCCAGTACTTGTTCAGCAGCGCGTGGCTGGCAAAAATGTCAGCCCACACGATGCGCCCTCTAACAGCTACTACGACGCCAACCGCGTTTTGGTTTCGCAGTTGTTTGATCACACTTTCATAAGACTTCTGCATGGGCTCGGTGATGTCTGCCAGCTGCTTCTGCACAACTTTGTTCTCGCGGGTCACGGCGTACGACGACGTGCCGGCAATCTCGGCCTGCGCCGCCTGGACTTCAACCGTTGACGTCATGGTTCGTGGCGCCGACCCGCTGCTGGCGCCCACACCTCCGCCGGCGGGCGTAGCAGGCTTAGCTGGGGCTATGCTCGCGTAGGTCCTGAGCCGGGCGCTGTTCACTTCCTCCCAGACCTTCCCCTGGTCTTTATCGGCCATGGCTTTGGCGCGCACGCTGGGTTGGGCCATGAGGAACCCGGACGCGCTGAACTTTGAAGAAGTTTCCGTCCAGCGGTGGGGCTCCACGCAGAAGACCGCCAAGTCCACGGGATCGCTTTCCGCGGGGACGATGCGGTCTTTTCCCACCACTCGATCCTGTTTGCCTCCGGTCACAATTTCACCGGCCAGCAGGATCAGCGGACGCTTGGAGTTGTTGACCAGCACCAGCCGGTTGACTTCAGCGCCGCCGGACGGCCGCTGCTCGTGGGACCGCCGAATCATGCGGGGATGGAGGTTCCCGGTCTCCGTGACGACCACGTCGCCGGAACGGATGCCTTCGTCCAGGGTGATGAAATCACTGGTGTCCCGGCCCTTGCTGGTGACGACCGGATAGATGGTGAGGTCGCCGTGGGTGATAGGTTCCAGTAGTTTAAGGTCACTGACTAGTTTCGAATCGCTGATGGTCGGATTGCCCGGCGTTCCGGCGGTGGCTGAGGCCCAAAACAGCATGGCTGTAAGGGCCAGGAAAGTTCCCGTAAAGACTAGCTTTTTCATAGAAACACCCTCCAGCTTGCGTATCCCCTTGTGGTGTCAAATTAAGAATGGAAAAAGGCAGCCATCTTGCGAGTAAAATTGAACCTATCGTCACCATGAGCACTGGGCCCAGGCCGGCAGAGACTGCAGAACAATCCACCCGTTATCTCTATGAGAAAAGCGGGGGGCAACGTTACGGTCTGACCCAGGAAGAATTTTGCGTGGTGCTGGAACAAGTGGCGCTGAAGTACATTCCATCCGCGCCGCAGCAGCAGCGGGTGCAGTTCTGGCAGGAACTCAAGCTGGAAGAGCTGGCGCTGGCGCGGGCCTGCGCCGCGGGCCGCGAGCCGGCCTGGGAAGTGTTTCTCACACGCTATCGGGAACGGCTGTACGACATTGCCCGGGGCATCACCAAAGAAGATTCCAGCGCGCGCGAATTGGCGGACTCCATTTACGGCGACCTCTTCGGCACGGCGGAAAAGGCCGGCCGCCGCGTATCCCGCCTGAGCTTTTACATGGGCCGGGGGTCGCTGGAAGGCTGGCTGCGCACCGTGGTGGCGCAGGAGTTCGTGAACCGCTATCGCAAGCAAAAGCGGCTGGTGAGTCTTGAAGAACGGGAGGAAGACGGGGTACAGTTTTCCGCAGCCGCTCCCGATCCCGTGGTTCCGGCGGATGCCCGCCTGGGAGGCGCCGTAGATGACGCCCTGGGCCAGCTTTCCCCGGAGGACCGGCTCGTCCTGGGGGCCTATTACCTGGACAGCCGGACCCTGACCGAGATCGGCCGGCTGATTGGGGTACACGAATCAACCATCAGCCGGCGCCTGGAAAAGCTGCTGAAAGGCCTGCGAAAACAGGTGCTTGCGGGGCTGGTGTCCAGAGGCATGAACCGCAGCCAGGCGGAAGAGGCGCTGGAAGCCGATGTGCGTTATTTACAGGTGGATGTGGGCAAAAAGCTGCAAGAAAACCGGGCGCAAGCGTTCCAAGAAGGTAAAGGTTCAGACTAGCAATGCCTGAGTTGTCCAATTTATTGAAAAACGGGCTGGCCAAGGCCAGTCAAGGGGCCGGCGTCCATCCGGATGCCGACCTGCTCACGGCTTATGCCGAACAGATTTTGACCTCCAGTGAGCGCAGCCAGGTGTTGGAACACCTGGCGGCCTGCCGCCAATGCCGTGACGTTGTTTGGCTGGCGCTGGAGCCCGTAGCGGAAGAAAAGGCGCCAGTATTGGTCGCGATGCCGCGCCGCCGCTGGTTCCTTACCCCGCAATTTGCGCTGGTGGCCGCCGTGGCAGCCATGGCCGTAGGCGTGGGAATCGTCATGCGTTTGCAGCCGTCGCAACCGGCAACGGTGCAAGAAGCCAAGGCGGTCCCTCCCGCGGCGATCAATTCCGGTTCCGCTGACTCATCGCCCGCGCAGCCGGGTTCTACAAGATCTGACTCATCGCAGCCTAGTCCCGCGGAAAGAGACGCCCGCACGAGTTCATCAGCCGCCGTTCCGCCGCCGAAAGGCATGCCAGGCTTCGCTGGAAACACGGCCAACAACCAGAAGGTTGCCGGTGCGCGGAGCTTGCAAGTGGAAGCCCGGAACGCCCCGCTGAAAGATACCGCGGGAAAGGCAGCGGCGTCAGCGACGGGTCCGGCTTCGTCAGCAAACCGGCCTGAGCCCAAGAAGAAAGATGCAGGCTCTGGCGGAGCGCAGCTGGCTTCCGCGGCGCCAGCCCGGCGAGATTACGTGAATCTGCAGATGTTCGCCTCCGATGCTTCGTATCAGGGAGCGTCCGGCGGCGAACTGCCGTCTGCGCCGGCGCCTTCGCCGGCGGCGAGCACCATCACTCAGGCCAGAGCATTGGCCGCCGGGCAACCCACCATTTTCGCGGACATCCCCAACAACGCGGTGAAACAAAGCCAGCGCGGAATGACCCTGTATCAGCCGCCGGCAGCGCACGAGTCTGCGGGACTGCTGGGCAAGATTGCGGACGTGGGCAAACACATGCGGGCGAAGAGACTAGGCCCGGCGATTCCGGCCGAGGCAATCAAGAGTTTTGCCATGGCCTCAGGCGCTCCTCCCACCGATCAGGCAGCAGAAGTTGCAGCGGCCCGAACGCCGGCGAAGCCGGAAAGCATGACGCTCAAAGAGTCATCGGCATTTAGTGCGAGCGGAATGCGCGGACGAAACAACGACCAGTGGAATGGCGGCTTGCGATGGAGCGTTGACCACGGCAAGCTTTATGACGAGGCAAAAGGCCACGCAGAGATGACCAGCGTGAGCGGCATGGAGTTTTCCATGGTCTGGCAGGGCGACGCTGAGGTCTGGGCTGGCGGCAGCCGCGCGACTCTCATCCATTCCAGCGATGGCGGCGCCACGTGGGAAAAGATTGCTCTCGGCGACTCAGCTACCGGCACGGTGGTTGGCATTGAGGTTTCCGGCGCCAACGTTGTGGTGAAGACTTCTTCCAACCAGACATGGACCAGCCACGACGGCGGCAAGAGCTGGGTGCTTCAGTAGCTGTCGCTTCGCTCCAAACCGCCGGCGCGCATGGCTCCTTATTACATCCTTCTGCTCCTCACACAGGCCGCTCGACGCGCGAGCCGGTCTCGCGGCCGATGTATAATTCGCGCTAGATGCTCCTCAAAATAGCCCTCTTAGTGTGGTTCGTGGCGTTCGCCGTGTCCCTGTTCGCCAAGGCGGAAGGCCGCGTGTGGATGATGCGTCTGTTTGCCGGCGGCTTCGGCCTGTTGCTGCTGTGGGCGCTGATTCAGGTGATGCGGCGGGTGATATAGGATGGTGCGCTTCTCACGACATGCCATCCCGAACCCCGTCGGCGAACCTTGGTGAGCCGGAGGAGCGTGAGGGACCTGCTCCGCTGGTTCTGGGTTCCGCAATATCGTTCCTGATTTGATTAGAAAAGATCGTCGCTTCGAATCAGCAGCAGCGGAGCAGGTTCCTCAGCCTCGCATAGAGATTACGTTAGAACACGAAACTTCGCGGCTCGGCTTCGGAATGGCACGTCGTGGATAAGAGACGTTTGATTCGCCCGGGGCGATTTCAGGACTGACGAAGGCTGAGTTACGCGGAAACCAGCGATCCCACCTTCTCGCCCAGCACCACGCGCTTGATATTTCCGTGGACATTCAAATTGAAGACCACAATCGGCAGGCTGTTTTCCTGGCAGAGGGAGATGGCGGTGGCGTCCATGACGCGCAGGCCGCGCTTGAGGACTTCAATATAGCTGATGGTCTCAATCATGGTGGCGGTGGTGACCACCTTGGGGTCGGCATCGTAAATACCGTCAACTTTGGTGGCCTTCATGATCACGTCAGCCTTGATCTCCATGGCGCGGAGGGACGCGGCGGTGTCGGTGGAGAAATAAGGATTGCCGGTGCCGCCGGCGAAGATGACCACGCGGCCTTTTTCCATATGGCGCAAAGCGCGGCGGCGGATAAACGGCTCGGCGATCTGGTGCATCTCCAGCGCGGACATCACGCGGGTATGCACGCCTTGTTTTTCCAGCGCGTCCTGCAGGGCCAGGGAGTTGATGACGGTGGCCAGCATGCCCATGTGGTCGGCGGAGACGCGGTCCATGTCGCGCGCCTGCTCGGCCACGCCGCGGAAGAAATTCCCGCCGCCGACAACCAGCGCGATCTCCACGCCGAGTTCGCGGACCTCTCTGATTTCTCCGGCGATGGCGTGAATGCGCTGGGTCTCAACGCCAAAACCTTTGTCCCCGGCCAGGGCCTCGCCGGAGAGCTTGAGAAGAATGCGCTTAAAAGCCAGCATACTGAGGATAAGTATAGCAGCGGAAAGAAGCAGTCAGCCGTCAGCACTCAGCTTTCAGCCGGGCAGCGATTGTCGAAAAACCCAAGCCCAAAACCTTTGCAACACGGAGGAACGGGGGTAGCGGAGGATTTGAGGCGTGCAATCCTCGCAATACCACTGAATCAATTTCCTCCGCTTACTCCTCTGTCCTCCGTGTCTCAAGGTTCTATTGTCATTGTGAATGCAGCTTCAAGGCTGAGTGCTGAGTGCTTCTTCATTCACACCTTAACGCCACCATGGGATCAACTTTGAGTGCGCGGCGAGCGGGAATCAGGGCGGCGAGGCCGCCGGTGACGGCCAGCAGAACAAGGGCCCCCAGGTAGCTGAGAGGATCAAGGTTGCTTACGCCATAGAGTTCGCTGCGCAGGACCAGCGACAAGCCCGCGGCCAGCAAGGCGCCCAAAGCTGCTGCCAAGCCCAGCGGCCGCATCCAGCCAGCCAGCAAGGCGCCGATGAGGCTGGCCGGCGTTGCGCCCAGGGCCACACGGATGCCGATTTCGCGCGTGCGCTGGATTACGTTGTAAGACACGACACCGTACAATCCGACAACCGCCAGCACCAGGGCCAAAGCGCCCATAAACGAAATGATGCCGGCCATTTTCTGCGTGTCGCCCAGCTTTTCCCGGAAGGCCGCGGTCAAGGGCACAACGTCAGGGCTGAGCAGGGGATCAGCGGAGCGTGCCAGGTCCGCGAGCACGCCCGACATCTGCTCCGGCGGCGACGAAGTTCTCACCACCAGCACGCTGTAACCAAGACTATTGCTGCGCAACGGGAAATACGCTTCAGCGGCATTGCTGTCGCGCAGGGCCAAGGTGCGGGCATTGCGCGCCACGCCGATCACCGGCATCTTTTTCCCGGCGTACTCGCACTCCTGGCGCAAGGGATCCTTGCCTGGCCAGCGCTTTTGCGCGTAAGACTGGCTGACGATGGCCACGTCCTGATCGCTCTCCTGAAAACTGCGGCCGGCCAGCAGCGGGATGGAAAGCGACGCAAAGTAACCGGGAGTTATTTCGTACATATACACGCGGAAGGTGACCGGGCCGCGGACGGTCCCCGAGGTCTGCCGGTTTCCCAGCGGAGGGTTGTTGACCAGCGCGACGGCTTGCACTCCCGGGACCTGGGCCAGACGAGCGCGCATGTCATAGAAATATGCGCCGGCTCTTTCCTGGGTGTACGCGTGGGCGTCAAGGTGCGGGTTAATGGTGAGCGTATGGGTGTAGTCGAATCCTGGATCAACCGTCACGGCGCGATGAAGAGCGCGCAGCAACAGCCCGGCTACAATCAGCAGGACGCAACTGGCGGCAAACTGGGACGTCATGAAGATGGTCCGGACGCGAGAAGGCCGCTGCGAAGAGCGCAGAGCCTGCCGGGCCGAAGGCAAACCAAACAACACGCAGGCGAGAACGCCGACCCCAAGAGCAAACAGGGTGGTGCGCCAGTCGGGCGCCAAGGGTAAGACGCCGGGGCCACCCAGCCAAATCACCAGCGGCCGGGAGACCAGCCAACTCAGGAACAAACCGGCGGCAGCGCCGAGCAGAGCAAGCAAGAGGCTTTCCGTCATTAGCTGGCGGAGTATGCGGCCGCGACCAGCGCCCAAGGACAGGCGGATGAAGATTTCCCGCTCGCGCGCCATGACCCGGCTCAACACCAGGTTGCCCAGGTTGCCGCAAGCCGCAGCCAGCACCAACAGGACCAGGGCCGCGAAGATGCCGAAGATCGGCAGCATGCCGGCGTCGGCAGGATCCAGATGTACGGCATAACCGCCGGGCGCGGCCACAAGGCGTTCACCTTCCTGCAGGTCGCTGGGATGTTGCCGCACCAGTTCCTCGGCGAGAGGCTGCAATGAGGCTTCCGCCGCCTTAAAGCTGATGCCCGGCTTGACCCGGCCCCACATATGAACACCGGAGTTATTCGCGTCAAAGCTGGTGAGCATCTTACTTTCGGGAACGAAATACGGGATCTTATCGAGCAGAAGCCACACTGCGTCCATTTCACCGTGCTCGGGGTCGAGTCCCACGAAATCAAACGACGTGACGCCGATCACCGTGGCCGGATGCTGGTTGAGGCGGATGGTCCTGCCGATGACCGACGGATCGCCGCCGAACTGGCCCTGCCAAAAACGGTAGCCGAGCACAACAACCGGGGGCGCATCCGGCGCCTCATCACTCTTTGGGTCGAAGAGGCGGCCGTAGGAGGCGGCGGCCCCCAATTCAGTGAAGTAATTTCCCGTGACCAACCCGGCATGAATGTTCTGGCTGGTGGTCTGGGCAAAGGTCATGTTGCTGCTGCTCTGGGCCACCATGGCGGAGAGAGCCGTGCTGTGTTCCCCGTAAAAGACCGCCGCCGGATAAGCCACCTCGGTGGACGATCCCTGGAGAAAGCGCGTGGTCAACCGCATGATGGATTGAGGATCGCGCACCGGCAGCGGCTTGAAGAACATCACATCCACGATATTGAAGGCCGTAACGTTCACGCCGATGCCCAGGGCCAGCACGGTGATCGCGGTAAACGCCAGTCCGGGCGACTTGCGCAGCAGGCGGGCGCCGAAACGCAGGTCCTGGAAGAGGCGGTCCAGCCAGCTCCAACCCCAGGCATCGCGGGATTGCTCGGCGAGGAGCGTGGGATTACCGAAGGCGTTGCGGTTTTCCGCACCCAGCATCTCGCGATGGGCGGCAATGTCGTGCTGGAGCTCGCGTTCCAGCTTATTGCGATTGAGCAGGTAATAAATGCGGCGGAAGAATTCGCGCATTGATGTTTCTCCAAGACCTTACTCGGCCCGCAAGGCGATCAGCGGGTTCACGCGCGTCACGCGGCGCGCAGGCAGGTAACTGGCCACCAGAGCCACCGCCAGCAGCACCAGCGCCACGCCAACAAACGTGACCGGGTCGGTGGGCGGCGTGTGGAACAGCAGTGTGCTCATCACGCGCGACGCCAGCAGAGCGCCCACGATGCCCGCACCCAGGCCGAGCAGAATGACGCGCATGCTTTGCTTGACCACCATGGCCAGGACTTCGCCGCGCTGCGCGCCCAGCGCCAGGCGGATGCCGATTTCGCGCGTGCGCTGGCTGACCAGCAGAGCCGTAACGCCGCTCAGACCGGTGGCGGCGATGATCAGCGCCAGGGCGGCGAAGAGCGCCAGCAAAACGCTGGTGAGCCGCGTCGCCGCCAGGCTGTCACCGCGGAGTTCGTCCAGGGTCTTCACGTCACGGATGGGTTGATCAGGGTCCACGGAGAAAACCGCTTGCCGAAGCTGATTGGCGTAATTCATGGGATCGCCGGCGGTCTTGACCAGGATGGTGGAAGCCATGGATTGCTGGGCCAGGGGCAGGTAGGCGGTGTCCACGGGGTCTTTATCGAGACCGTACTGCTTCACGTCACCGACTACGCCCACGATGGTGGTCCACTTTTTGCCGCTGCTATCGCCGGTGATGCGCTTGTTGATGGGATCTTCGCCGGGGAAATAGTGCCGGGCGAAAGAGCGGCTGACGATGGCGACCTCGGCGGACTTCTCAGTATCCTGGTCGGTAAAGTACCGGCCGCTGAGCAGAGGCACGCCCAGCAGCTTGAATGTCGCCGGGGTGGCGATTTCAACGTTGGTTTGCGGCTTGGCTTGCTTGTTGTCCACCGGACGGCCTTCAATCTCAAAGATGATATTGGAAGGGCGTCCGGGCGCGAGCGGAGCGCCGCTGCTGATGGCCGTGGCCAGAATGCCGGGAGACGCATTGAGTTTCTGTGTCAGCTGGGTAAAGAAGCGACGGTAGTCCTGGTCAGTTCCATATTTGCTGAAATTGAGCGAGATATTGGCGGTGAGCACGTGGTCGCCGTTGAATCCGGCGTCAGTCTGCTGCAGCTTGATGAAGCTGCGGATCATCAGACCGGCGCCGATGAGCAGCATGAAGCTGATGGCCACCTGTCCCATGGCCAGCAGGTTGCGCACACGGTTGCCGTCAACGCGCACGGTCGCGGAGTTGCTGCCTTCCTTGAGCGAGTTCACCAGGCTGGCGCGCTGCGAGAACGCAGGCGCGGCGCCAAACACGATCCCCGTCAGGAGCGAGAGGCCCAGGGTAAAGAGCAACACCGTTGTACTGATTCTGACTTCCGCAGCGCGCGTGGTGAAGCGGGCGACAAAGCTGACCAGCAGCGTTAGGCATTGCGATGCAAGAAATAGTCCCAGCAGTCCGCCACCGAGACTGAGTAGCGTGCTTTCGGTGAGTAACTGGCGGATGAGGCGCGAGCGGCTGGCGCCGAGCGCGGCGCGGACCGCGAGTTCCTGCTCGCGACGCATCATGCGCGCCAGCGCCAGGTTGGCGACGTTGGCGCAAGCGATCAGCAGAACCAGCCCAGAAGCCCCGAGCAGAATGAGAAGCTTGGGCCGGACGTCCTGCGTGAGCTGCGCGTGCAGGCTGTCCATGGAGGCGGAGAAGCCGGCGTCTTTAGGGTAGCTGTCAGGAAAGGCCTGGGGAAAGCGCGCAGCGATGGTGGACACGTCGGTGATGCCGGACTGGACGGTCTCCCCGGGCTTGAGCCGGGCGAAGACGCGCATCATGTGATGGCTGCGCCCGGTCTTCATGTCATTGGACGAGCGGGCCGGACACGCGATGGTGGTCATGTACACGTCATTTTCGCGCGGGTATTGCGGCACCGGAGGCAGCACGCCAATCACGGTGTGCACGCGGTCATTCATACGGAAGCGGCGGCCGACGATGTTGGGGTCGCCACCGTAGTGCTGCCGCCAGTATTCGTTGCTCAGGACCAGGACCGCTTCGGCGCCGGGCACATCGTCAGAGTCAGCAAAGAAACGGCCCATGAACGGGCGGATGCCCAAAAGATCAAAGAAATGCGCGGAGACAACACCCGTGCGGACCTCCGAGGGCTCGTGGCCGTCCAGCAGGATGAAGCTCATCTGGTGATATTCCTCCAGCTGGGCGAGGGAGCGCGATTGCTGGCGGTAGTCGGCGATTTCCTTGACGGAAAACCCGACGTTGTTGGCGCCAACTTTGGGGAACACCTGGCGCAATACCACCAATTGTTGGCCTTGCGCGTACGGCAGCGGCTTGAGGAGCACGCCGTACACCATGCTGAACAGCGCGGTGTTGCGCCAATGCCCAGACCAAGAGCGAGAATCGCCACCAGGGTGAAAGCGGGATTCTTCTTCAGGATGCGGAAGGCATAGCGGGCGTCCTGGAGGAGGCGCTCCAACCATCCCCAACCCCAGGCTTCGCGCGATTGCTCGGCCAGCAGCGTGGGGTTACCGAAGTCTTTGCGGTGCTCCGCGCCCAGCATCTCGCGATGGACGGCGATGTCCTGCTGGAGGTCATGCTCCAGCTTGCTGCGGTTCAGCAGAAAATAAATGCGGCGGAAGAATTCACCCATAAGACCTCCTCAATGAAAACCAATCAGGCCTTGGAGAGCACGGCCTGAATACCTTGCAGCACACGGTCAAAGTCCGTCATTTCGGATTGCAGTTGTTTGCGTCCGGCGGCCGTGAGCTTGTAAAAACGCACTTTGCGGTTGGTCTCAGAGACGCCCCACTCGGCCTGCACCCAGCCTTTGATCAACATGCGCTGGAGCGCGGGATAGAGAGAGCCTTCTTCCACCTGAAGCAGGTCATTGGAAAGCGTGTGGATGCGCTGGGCGATGGCGTAGCCATGCAGCGCGCCAGGCTGGAGCACGCGCAGCACCAGCATGCCTAAGGTTCCGGGGATCATTTCATTCTTAGCCATAGTTTACCAAGACCTAGATTGTCTATGCCTGTATGAGACTTGGCAAGACAAATTTTGTGAGCAGCGAGCGAACAAATTTCTGCGCCATTTTCAAGCCCTAAGGCCTTCGGCAGCCGCCGCCGGAATCGCATGGATCTGGAAACGTTCCCGGTAGCTGCTGGGATTGGTGCCAAAGCGCCGTTCAAACGCCCGGCGGAAAGAATCCGCGCTGTGAAAGCCCACGGAGTCGGCGACTTGCTCGATGGAAGTGCTGCGCTGGGCGAGACGGCGGCGGGCTTCGTCGAGGCGCAGTCGCTTGACGAAGTCAGCGGGCGTGGCGCCAAAGACATCGCGAAAGCGCCGGCTGAAGTGCCGGGGACAAAGACAAGCCTTGCCGGCGAGCGCTTCCACGGAAAGGTCCGCCCGCAGGTTGCCGGCGATCCAGGGAACAAGCTCAGCCAGGCGGTCGTCTGAGCCGGTTTGGAACTGCAGCGGCTCAGAATATTGTTCCTGTCCGCCTTCGCGCTTGAGATAAACCACCAGTTCGCGGGCGACGGCCAACGCCACACGCCGTCCGTGGTCCTCTTCGATCAAGGCCAGGGCCAGGTCAATGCCCGCGGTGATGCCGGCGGAAGTGTAGAAAGATCCGTCTTTCAAGAAAATGGCGTTGGGCTCAACCCGCAGCAGAGGAAAACGGCGGGCCACGTCGTCAGCGAAGCGCCAATGCGTGGTGACGCGGCGTCCGTCCAGGAGGCCGGTGGGCGCCAAAGCGTAAATGCCGGTGCACACGGACGCGATGCGGCGAATACGGGGAGCGCGCGCGCTGATCCAGGCTGAGACTTGGGCATTAACGGCGGGTTTGCGCAGGCCGCGTCCCCCGCAGATGATGAGCGTGTCCAGCTCAGGCGCGCGGGCCAGTGTGCGATGCGGGGTGATGGTCATGCCGGCTTCGGTGACGAAAGGCTTGCCGGTCAGACCCAGGATGACGGTTTCATAGCAGGGGCGGAGTTTGCCGTCTTCGTCGCTGACCGCGCTGGCGAAGGCTTCCAGCGGTCCGGCGAGATCGAGTCCCGCAACATCATCAAAACCAAGAAGGCCGATGCGCTTCATAATTCTTTCTTCCCTCTGAGTAAAGTACGCTTGCCGGGCGATGTCTCAAATGACATAGAACCGACATTTTAGGCTATGGAACCCCTAGGGCATAAAGACCTAGGCTGTCTATGCCTAGGTGAGACGAGGAGAGCGGAAATTGGTGAGCAGGAGGTCTCACCGCGGACGACCGGAAATGGGAAAGCGGTGGCCTTTTCGGTTGAATTTCGCCTCTGGTTGTGCTATGCTAACGTGTTTATTTACAATGTTTTGGCGGACATGCAGTCCTTGGCAGTCATCCCCGGAGATGGGACAGATTACCGCCGGGGTGAGAATGGCGTTACGCTGGGGATATCGCCGGGGATGATTGGAGTTAAGTCCTTATTTTTCGGGGATGACCGGGGATGGGGGGCAGATCGCCGTGATCGCACGTGATCGCCGGCATCGCGCGTGATCGGAAAAACCAAGTATTCACCGCGAAGGACGCGAAGGCCGCAAAGAGGTAGTCTGTTGAACATGCATAGCAGAAAAAATACAAGGCTCGTTCGCCTGGCGCTGGCAGTCACGCTCCTCGGCGGCTCCCTTTTCGCCCAAACGCCGGTTGCCCAGACGCCGGTGGTCCAAAAGGACGCCCAGCGCTATCTGGATGACGTGAAAGCGCTCACCGCGCCGGAGATGGAAGGCCGCGGGGACGCCACCAAGGGAATCGCCCGCGCCGCGCACTTGATCGAGCAGCGCTACAAAAGCCTGGGACTGGAGCCGGCGGGCACGCAGGGCTATCGCCAGCCATTCACGGTCATCACCGGAGCCAAGCTCAAAGGCGACAATCATCTGCGGGTGCAAACCGCCGAAGGCAAGAGCGACTTGAAGCTGAGCATGGATTTTGTGCCGATCAGCTTTTCGTCGTCGGGGAAGGCGAGCGGCGCGCTGGTGTTTGCCGGGTACGGCGCGTCGGCGACCGAGTTTAGCTATGACGACTACGCGGGCATTGACGTGAAGGACAAGATCGTACTGGTGCTCAGTGGCGAGCCACCCAGTTTTTCCACCAAGGCCGGCAACGTGACACACCATTCGCAACTGGTGACCAAAGCCATCAACGCGCGCAACCACGGGGCGAAAGCCCTGGTGATGATTCACGGAAAACTGCTGCCGAAAGAAGAAGACATTTTGCAGCGCTTTGGGAGCGAGCCGGGGCCGACCGACGCAGGCATCCTGTTGCAGCAGGCAAAGAATGACGCGGCGGACAAGTGGTTTGTGAAAGCCGGCAAGACTCTGGCCGCAGTGCAGGAGCAGATCAACGGCGCGACCAAGCCGGCGTCGTTCGCGTTTCCCGATGACCTGCGGGTAACGGCCAGCGTGAGCATTGAGCACACGCACGCCACGGTGAACAACGTGATCGCCTACCTGCCGGGCACGACGGACGAATACGTTATCCTGGGCGCGCATTACGACCACCTGGGCTACGGCGGCGAGCATTCGCTGGCGCCCGCGCTTACCGGGCAGGTCCATCCCGGCGCGGACGACAATGCTTCCGGCACGGCGGGCGTGCTGGAGCTGGCGCGGCATTTTGCGCCCGTGAAAGGCAAACTGCGCCGCGGGATACTGTTCATGAGCTTTGCCGGCGAAGAACTGGGGCTGCTGGGCTCAGAGGCCTGGGTGAAAGAACCCACCAAGCCGCTGGACAAAGCCGTGGCCATGCTGAACATGGACATGATCGGACGCATCAAGGACGACAAGGTTTACATCGGCGGCGTGGGCACGGGCTCCACGTTCAAGAGTGCGCTGGAAAAGGAAGACAAGAAAGTCCCACTGAAGATTGAATATTCGCCGGGAGGCCCGGCATCGAGCGACCATACATCGTTTCTGGTGAAGAAGATTCCGTCGTTGTTCTTTTTCTCCGGGCTGCATGCGGATTATCACAAGCCTTCTGACACGTGGGAGAAGATCAATGCGGCGTCGGCGATAAAACTGCTGGAATTGGTGGCCGGCGTGGCGCAAGACCTGGACGCGGCCGCGGACCGCCCGGCGTTTCAAGCCGTGGTGGAAGAGAAGCCGCTCGGCGGCGTCAGCAGCGGCGGCGGATACGGGCCGTACTTTGGCTCCATCCCCGACTTTGGCCAGGTGGAAACGGGAGTGAAGTTCTCCGACGTGCGCGCGGGTTCTCCGGCGGCCAAGGCGGGATTGAAGGGCGGCGACATCATGATCCAGTTTGGCGACAAGCCGATCAAGAACCTGTACGACTTTACCGACGCGCTGCGGCGCAGCAAGATCGGCGACGTTGTGGACGTGACGGTGCTGCGCGACGGGAAGCCGTTGAAGGTTACGGTGACGCTGGAACAGAGAAGATAAACGCATGATTTACCGCAAAGGTCGCGAAGGACGCAAAGGGTGGTTGAGATTTTCCATGCGGCGATTTTCGATTCCTGCACGGCGAGCAGTCAAAGGCAGAGGATCAGTCTTCAAGCTTTCTTGCGAGCTTTGCGACCTTTGCGTGATTTGCGGTAAAGATGTTGCTCCCGAGATCCTTTGCGACCTTAGCGTCCTTTGCAGTGAGATCGAGCTCTGGCGCGGCGTTTGTTATGCTTAGTAGCTGATTTTTACTTATGTCGAAAACAAAATATTTCTTCCTGCTGCTTACTCTGGCGACCGCACTACCTGTGGCTTTTGCGCAGAAACCTGCTGACGGCGCGAGCGATTCTCTGGTCTCTCCGGGAGAAGAGAAGCATTTGCGCAACATTCGCCAACTGACGTTCGGCGGACAAAACGCCGAGGCTTACTTCTCCGCCGACGACAAATCGCTGATCTTCCAGCACCAGGGAGACGGCGTCGCCTGCGACCAGATCTACACCATCCCGGTGAACACGCCGGACGGCAAGCCGGCCATACCCAAGCTGGTCAGCACGGGAAAAGGCCGCACTACGTGCAGTTACTTCTTTCCGTCAGGCAAGCGGATTTTGTTTTCGTCCACACACGCCGCGGGAGCGGAGTGTCCGCCGAAGCCGGACTACTCCAAAGGCTACGTGTGGCCGGTGTATGACAGTTACGACATTTACACGGCCAACGCCGACGGCAGCGACCTGAAGCAGCTTACCAACACACGCGGGTACGACGCGGAAGCGACGATTACGCGCGATGGAAAAAAGATTGCGTTCACCTCCATGCGCAACGGCGATCTGGACATCTATGTAATGGACGCCGACGGCAAGCACGTGAAGCAGCTCACGCATGAGCTGGGTTATGACGGCGGGCCGTTCTGGTCGTATGACGGGAAGAAGATCGCGTATCGCGCGGAGCATCCGAAAACGCCGAAAGAGGCCGAAGAGTACAAGGCGTTGCTGAAAGAAGGCAAGATCAAGCCCGGCAACCTGGAAATCTGGGTGATGGACGCGGATGGCACGCACAAGCACCAGGTCACCAACAACGGCGCCGCCAACTTTGCGCCGTATTTCACGCCGGACGGCAAGCGCATCATCTTCGCGTCGAACGTGGCCGATCCGCAAAGCGCGCGCGGCTTTGACCTGTTCATCATCAACGTGGACGGCACCAACCAGGAGCGGGTCACGTTCTATCCCGACTTTGATTCGTTTCCCATGTTCACGTCGGACGGCAAGCGGCTGGTGTGGGCGTCAAACCGCAACGGCAAGCAGCCGCACGAGACCAACATCTTCATTGCGGATTGGGTAGACTAAACGGCGCATGGACATCGTACTGAGTGAAGTTGAGGCCCGCGTGCTGGGCGCTCTGATTGAAAAAGACAGCACCACGCCGGATTACTATCCGCTGTCAATCAACGCGCTGGTGAACGCCTGCAACCAGAAGAACAACCGCGATCCGGTGATGAGCCTGAACGAAAACGCCGTCCGCGACGCGCTGTACACCTTGCAGCAAAAACATCTGGCCGGGCCGGCGGGCGGAGCGGACAGCCGCGTCACCAAGTACGAACATCGCATCCAGGAAGTCTTCAACTTCACCCGCGCGGAAACCGCCGTGATGGACGTGCTGCTGCTGCGCGGTCCGCAGACGCCAGGCGAGCTGCGCGGACGCACCGAGCGCATGTTTCGCTTTGAAGAACTTTCAGACGTCCAGGCGACGCTGCAGAAGCTGATGCAGCGCACGCCTTCGCTGGTGAAGATGCTGCCGCGGCAGCCAGGGACCAAAGAAGCCCGCTACGCGCATTTGCTCTCAGGCGACGTGGAAGGCTGGGAAGCGCCGCCGGAGACGGCCGGAGCCAGCGCCCGCTCGGCCGGCGACGACGAACGGGTTGAGCGCCTGGAAAATGAAGTTGCAGAACTTCGCCGCGAAATGAGCGATCTGAAGCAACAGATGGAAGGCTTTAAGAAGCAGTTTGAGTAAGACAGCTAGCAATTAGCAAATGGCAAATGGCACTTAACCATTAGCACTTACTGGAATGGGAATGCAGCTCGAATATATTGCTGTTGATTGGTCAGGAGCAGCAGTTGGGGCTCACAAAACAATTTGGCTAGCGCGGTGCGTAGGGAACACCCTTGTCGAGCTGGAAAACGGGCTTTCTCGAGAGCGCGTTGCTGACCGACTGGTTGAGCACGCGCGGAGGAATCCCAACATTGTCTTGGGCCTCGATTTTGCTTTCTCTATGCCCATTTGGTTCATACGAGAACACAACATCAGCTGTTGTGATGAGTTATGGGACTTCGTCGCGAGTAACGGAGAGAATTGGCTGCGAAGTTGCCAACCACCTTTTTGGGGTCGCCCTGGCCGGCACCGTCCCGAACTTCCAGAGCATTATCGATGGACAGAAAAGGAAGTCGGGTCTGTCAAAGGCATCAATGCAAAATCAGTCTTTCAAATCTTTGGTGCTGGTGCCGTAGGTACCGGTTCATTGCGGGGGATGCCGTTCCTTTCGAAGCTTCGCCGCGAGGGATTTTCCATTTGGCCCTTTGATTCCAGTTGTCTGCCGTGTGCAATAGAAATTTACCCGCGCTTACTAACCGGGCCGGTCAAAAAGAACGATCAAGGTGAGCGAGAAAAGTATCTGCGAGAAAGCCTCCCTGACCTGAACTTGGCATTTCGCGAAAAAGCTTCCAGATCCGACGACGCATTTGATGCTGCTGTGTCAGCTCTAGTTATGTCCAAGCATTTGGTGAATCCGCTGTTGCAATTGAGGCATAGTACGGACGAGCGAATCTTGTTGGAGGGACGCATTTGGCAGCCTGCATCTGTTTGATCTTTTTTGCCCGTTGAGCAAAAACAAAAGGCGGCGCTTTTCGCACCGCCCTAGTAGCTAGAAGCCATCGGCCAGTAGCTGCCTTACTCGGGTTTCGCGTCCTGCTGCGGCTTGCTGATGGCCACGGTCTCGCCCACGTCGCCGACTTTGAAGCGGGCGAAGCGCCGGACGGAAATATTCTCGCCCAGCTTGCCGATCTTGCTGGCGATCAACTGGTGAATGCTGATGCCCGGTTCTTTCACGAAAGGCTGGTCAAGCAGGCAAACTTCTTCGTAGAACTTGGCCATCTTGCCTTCCACGATTTTCTCCACCACCGCCGGCGGCTTGCCGGTGCCAGCGGCCTGGGCGCGATAGATTTCTTTTTCGCGCTCGTAGGCCTCGGGCGTCACGTCTTCCTTGCGGACGAACTTGGGATCAGCGGCCGCAATGTGCATGGCGACGTCCTTGATCAGGTCTTTGAAGTCATCGGTGCGGGCGACAAAGTCGCTCTCGCAGTTGATCTCCACCAGCACGCCGATCTTGCCGCCGGCGTGGATGTAGCTGGCCACCGAGCCTTCACTGGTCACGCGCGCCGCTTTCTTGGCGGCGGTGTGGACACCCAGCTTCCGGAGGTGGTCCACGGCGGCTTCTTCGTTGCCGCTGGTGGCTTCCAGGGCCTTCTTGCAATCCATCATGGGCGCTCCAGTGCGCTCGCGCAGTTTGCGCACCTGGTCCGCGGTAATGTTGGTTTTCTTGGGGTCGTTCCCGCCCGGGGCAGCCGTAGTAGTCATGGAACCTTCCGTTTTCATAAATCTTGGAAAACCTCTCTACAAACACTTCCCCGCAAGCTTGATGGCGGGGAAAAAATAAATCTAGAAGTGGGCTCTTCAGCGATGTTGCGCAAAAGACAGCCGCGCAAGAACTAATGACCGGCGCTAGCGGCTAGACAGATTTCGGCTCTTCAGCGGTCACGTCCGCGGCGGCATCAGCCGGAACATCCGCGGCGGGCTCGGCCTCAATGCGGCCTTTTCCACCCAGCACCTGCTCCATGTTCAGCTCCTCTTCCTCCATCAGATCAGCCGAAGTTGGAGTGCGCACAGCTTCCGATGCCTGTTGAGCGGCCATGGCGCCGGCGATATCTGCCGTCTCTTTGTCCGTGGCGGCCTGGGCGCCTTCCGCGATAGAGTCAGCCACCTTGGAGGCAAACAGCCGGATGGCGCGCAGCGCGTCGTCATTGCCGGGGATGACCCAGTCCACTTCCGTGGGATCGCAATTGGTGTCCACCACGGCGACCACCGGGATGCCGAGCTTGCGGGCTTCCTTCACCGCAATGGCTTCCTTGTTGGAGTCAATCACAAACACGATGTCCGGCAGCCGGTTCATGCTCTTGATGCCGGCCAGGTTGGCCTGCAGGTGTTTGCGTTCGCGCTCCAGCTTGATGACTTCTTTTTTGGGCAGCAGCTCGTAACGGCCGTCGGTGGCCATTTCGTCGAGTTCCTTGAGCCGCTTCACCGACTTCTGCACGGTGACCCAATTGGTCAGCAACCCGCCCAGCCAGCGGTTGTTCACGTAGAACATGCCGCAGCGCTGTGCTTCTTCCGCAATGGCGTCCTGCGCCTGGCGTTTGGTGCCGACAAACAGGACAGTCCGGCCTTCGGCAGCGGAGTCCTGTACAAACTTGCTTGCGTCCTTGAACATCTTGAGCGTCTTCTGCAAGTCAATGATGTAGATACCATTGCGCTCCCCGAAGATGTATTCCTTCATCTTGGGGTTCCAGCGCTTGGTCTGGTGCCCGAAGTGGACGCCCGCTTCGAGCAACTCCTTCATGGTGATAGTAGCCAAACGACCTCCTTGTTGAATTGCATCCTCCGCGACAGTCGAGCCCGCTCGGGATTGATTCCCTAGTCCGCTCCCGTTGCAGCGGGAGGGAAAATTGTGGTCCTGGATCACAAGCTCATTCCGTTTTCAGGACCCAAAAACGGCGAGCTAAGCCAGAAAAATCTGTTGCCGAAAAAAGGGACGCAAGCAAAGCGTCCCGGCAAAGATCTTTAGCGCTTCGAAAATTGGAAGCGTTTGCGAGCGCCTTTTTGTCCGTACTTCTTGCGCTCTTTGCCGCGTGCGTCACGACGGAGGAAGCCTTCCGCTTTGAGCTTTTTGCGCAGTTCCAAGTTGAACTCCAGCAGGGCGCGAGCAATACCCATTCTGAGAGCGCCGGCCTGGCCGTTGATGCCGCCGCCGGACACGTTAGCGGTGATATCAAACGTTGACGTGGTCTCACTGGTGACCAGAGGCTGGCGAAGCTCAACCCGCTGCGCTTCCGTCAGAAAGTATTTGTCCAGGTCGCGATCGTTGACCGTAAATTTGCCGCTTCCAGGACGCAGAAAAACGCGAGCTACGCTCGACTTGCGGCGTCCGGTGCCGTAATACTGAACTTGATCAGCCATCTTTTATTCAGACTCCTTGGTATCCAAACTTCCTGGATCCAAACTCTTGTCCCGCAAGGGACGAAACTTTTTTGCCCTACCGGGTGGCCAGTACCAGCGACTCAGGCTTCTGTGCCTGGTGGTCGTGCTTGTCGCCCTTGTAAACTTTCAGCTTTTTGCCCATGGCCTTGCCTAGCTTGTTCTTGGGCAGCATGCCCAGGATTGCTTCCTGGACAATGCGCTCCGGCGCGCGGTTAAACCGGTGGCGAAAATCCTCTTCGCGCAGGCCGCCGGGAAAACCGGTGTAATGCCGGTAAACTTTCTGGTCGGCCTTCATGCCGGTGACGCGGACTTTTTCCGCGTTGATAACGATTACGTGGTCGCCCGTGTCTATAAAGGGCGTGTACTGGGGATTTTCTTTCCCTGCCAGAATCCTGGCCACACGGGAAGCCAGGCGTCCCAGCGTGTGCCCTGAGCCGTCCACAACGAACCACTTGCGCGCAATGTTCTGCCCGCTTGGAAAACGGGTAACCATGCCTCAAACTCCTGAGAATAAATCGCTTAGAAAGACCGCTCGAATGACGCCGCTTACTACTTCCGAAGAAGACACAAGGCGGGCTAACTGCAGAGCAGTGAAGATAAAAGGATACCCAATTGCGCCAGGAAATGTCAACGCTGGGCGGTTCCCATTCAGGTACACTGGCCCGTTTCCCGAATCATAACGCTTTTTCACACAGGAGATACACGAAGTGACCCAGGTGCGGCGGAAATTATCGTTGGTCTTATGGACATTGTTGGTCATGGCGACAGTTTCGGCGTCTGGCCAGGACCTGGAAAAAACTCTGAACGCACAGTACAAGGACAAAATCCTGGCGCTGCGCCATCCCCGGCAGGTCAACAAGCAGGAATACGATGCAAGCGGCGCTGTGGTCGGCGACAACTCTGAAGGGCCGTGGACGCTCTACGGGCGCATCCGGGTGAAGCAGATTCAAGTCAAGGCAGACCAGATGGAGATCGAAGGGAAACGCGTCCCATATTCCCCCGACAATGAAACCCATCAACTGGCGCCCTCCAAAGATGGAGAGAAAGCGCGCTTGACGATACGGCTCGACAAACCGCCAGCCTCTGCGAACGAAGCGACGGAAATCCTGGGTCGCGTGTTTGCCCTTTCCAATGAGGAACTAGTAAAGTCCGCACCGGAATATTGGCGGCATTATCTCGAAGTCAAGCTTGGCTTGGCGCCGGATGATCGCAGAGTCACTGATCCGCAGGCAAAAAATGCCCGGCGCGCCCCGGACAAGCCCATGGAGAAGCTCGGCAACGATGGAGAAGGTGTTTTCACAGTAGGCGAAGGCACCCTGCCTCCGAAAGTCACGTACCAACCCGAACCGGAGTTTTCAGAGGAGGCCCGCAAGGCCCAATTCCAGGGCACCGTTGGAGTGGACATGGTGGTGGATGGCATGGGCGTGGTCCGCCGGATCCAGATAGTCCGGCCTGCTGGAATGGGGCTGGATGAAAAGGCTGTCCAGGGGATAAGCGCCTGGCGCTTTCAGCCCGCGACGCGCCAAGGCCAGCCCGTGGCGGTGGTGCTTTACGTGGAAGTGCAATTCGCTCTATACAAGGGCCGTTAGCGCGAATGTCGTCATGGACGAGTTGAGCTATTCTTTGTCGCCGCGAAGGATGCAAAGCAGACCGTCTGCCATCTTCTCCGCCGCTTGCGGCGCCAGTTCAAAGTGCAGCAGAGGCTCAATCAGCTCCAATTCCATGAGCGTCGGCGTGCCGCCACGCATGACGATGTCCGCGCGGCAGTAAGCGGTCTCTGGCGCGAAGCGAGCGAGGATGGCCTGGGCCATGTGCACGGCTGCGGCGGGCGGCGAGGCGAGCGCGTGCAGTCCACCGTGTTCTTCCTGTACGCGGAAGTCGCCCGGGCGCGGCAGCTTATTGACCGCGTGGGTGCATTCGTGGCCGCCTTGTCCATTTCCGATGAAGATCAGTGACCATTCGCCGCCGGTGGCGATCTCAGGAATGAACTCCTGCACCATCATCGAACGGTCACGCAGCAGAGTGTTGAGTTTGGGGCTGAAGTCCGCGGCTTGCGCGGCTTCAATCCGGTAGGTCTCAAAGGCGGAGGCCGAAATTGCCGGCTTGATAACCGCAGACGTGAGCCCCGTGGAACGCATCAGCTCTTGCAAGTCAGCTTGCGACCCTCGCTCCAGGAACACAGTCTTCGGCACGGCGAACCCGGCGGCTGCGATGTCCTTTAAGTAATGTTTGTCCATGTTCCAGCGGACAATCTCCGGTGCGTTGACGACTTTCGTGCGCCGCACAGCCGCGGTCAGCCAATGCACGAATTTGTCCGGGTGCAGATGGTAATCCCACACCGACCGCAGTACGAGCAGGTCGCAGCTGAGAGATTCCGGCGGCGTTTCCGTCCAAACCACGGGGACAATTTTCGAACCGCGACGTTCCAGCGCGCGGGCGAGGATGAGGTCGTCGGCGGTGAGATCACGGTGTAGAGCGCAGGTCAAGAATCCAATGGACAGATGATGGGAGAGCGGCATCAGCCATCGATCTTATCGAAGAGTCGCGTCCACCAGCGGAGATAAGAATTCGATCAGACGATAAGGATCCAATGGCCAACAATCATTGGCATCGGGTGACTGCGGCAGAAACACGCGATGCTCGATTGCTCAGAAACGCGAGCCCTGGCGACTCGCCTCAGATTGCAAGCGAGCGGTCAGGGCCCGGATAGCACTCAATAAAGCGGCCCTATTTAGGTCTTACGATCTCCTTAGGTCTTTCGATCTCCTTCTCCACCGGCCCCGGGCCGATGGGCGGCAGCTTCTTGAGCTCCATGTCCTTTCGGAAGGGGCCTGTGAAGTGGATCGCCGGGCCAGCCTTCATGTAAACGAACACGTACCGTCCGCCGGTATCAGGCCGGCCGACGAAGCACAATTGGTTGAAAGCGTAGTGCTTGATGATCGCGGCCCCCTGGTCGGCTGCGGTTTTCTGCTTAAGGAAATAGAACATGCGCTGCCGGTCATCGACGATCGTGAAGAACCCGTTTTCATCCAGAACGGTGACCGCTGCCAGATTGTCGGGGATGCAGTCTTCGCCACCGCCCGGCAGAGTCCCGGTCGGCGCAGCGCCGCCGACCAGTTCGAACTGCATCGGCGGCATCAGCTCTCCGGGCAGGTTCGTGCCCACCGTGCAAGTTTCGTTCATATTGAAATGCTTAATGATGTCCACGGTGCGCTGCGCGTCGGACTCCCGGCTGTCAAAGTCAAACAAGATGTGACCACCGTCCACAACCTTCCAGCGCCCGCTGACCATCTGCTTGGCCGTGGTGGCCGGGTTGAAGTAGACACAGTGCGCGCCGTCGGCGCGCCCCGGCGGCCCAGGGGGAACCACGGGATGCTGGTGTGGCCCTGTGGGCGCGGTCTCCGGCACTGGACCGCCGGGATAGAACCCGTTCGCCGGGAAGAAGCACTCCGGAGGATAGCCCGCCGGCGGCAGAGCGCTCCACACGTTGTTGCTTGCTCCCAGAGTCACCGGCGCAGCCGCCATGTGGGCGAGGTGCGTGGCCGGGTTCCTCACGTCCGCTCCCGCGGGCACGATGATAATATCGGCATGGACGATGAAGGAAGAATCAAAAGTGCCGTTGGCACGGATGGTCAGTGATCCCGTGGAAGCCGGAAGGGCATCCGGTTGCGGCAAAACGCTTTGCCCGATCACGCCGTCAGAATTGTTTACCGTGATGTAAACATCAACGTTGCTGCCGCCGCGGGTCACCGGGATGCTGTTCTTCAGAAACAGCGCGACCACGGTCAGGCTGGCGTGGCCGCCAATGTTGGCCGAGCGATGCATGATGGTGTCCGCCGGGCCTGTGCAGGCGCAGATGGGCACACCTTGCAGCTCCACAGTGGACGGCGAGACTCCCGGGACGCCAATGGAGGCCCCACTCGGAGTTTGCAAGAGGTCATAGCCGGCTTGTTGGGCCGATGCGGGCAGCGCGTAAGCAAAGAACACGCCGGCCGCAAACACAACTGCAAAGCTAAGCGGAATACAGCGTTTCATGCGCACACTCCTGATAATTTGAAAAAAGCGGTTGAGAAACTACACCAATTCGGGGTGGACGTTTCTTCTCCGGGATTGCTTTTTGTGGGCCGCCAGGCCAGGGTGCTAGACCCGCCGCGGAAGTGAAGATCTGCCCGTGTCACGCGAAGCAGGACCAACCGTTGTTCAGCGAGGCCCCATTCCCTGCTCTCCTCCGCGTAGTTCTTCCGGCCTCCGCGTCTCCGTGGTGGACTTTCCGCCGACTGTGTTTAGATAGAAGCAGATGCTCCAGCTCTCCGCCGCCGGCAAACGCTTTGGCCCAAAAGTCCTCTTCCAGGACCTTGACTGGCTCATCACGCCGCAGGACCGCGTAGGGTTGGTCGGCGGCAACGGCACGGGCAAGACCACGCTGCTGAAGATCCTGGCCGGGATCGAAGGTCTGGACTATGGCGCGGTGAACCGCCAGCGCGGCATACGCTGCGGCTACCTTCCGCAGGACGGCCTCTCGCTCTCCGGACGCACGGTATTTGCCGAGTGCCTGTCCGTGTTCAGTGACGTCCATGCCATGCAAAAGGAGATGGAGGACCTTTCCCATCGCATGGCAACCGTGGAACACGAGAGTGCCGAATACCAGCAGATTGCCGAGCGCTTCCACCGGGTGCAGGCGGAAATCCACTCGCGCGACGGTTACAACATTGAGTCGGAAGTGGGCACGGTGCTCAACGGCCTGGGCTTCAAGAAAGAAGACTGGGAGCGGCGGACAGAAGAGTTTTCCGGCGGATGGCAGATGCGCATCGCGCTGGCCAAGCTGTTACTCGAAAAGCCAAATCTCTTGCTCCTCGACGAACCGACCAACCACCTGGACTTGGAGACACGCAACTGGCTGGAAGAGTATTTGCATGACTATCCCTACGCGTACGTGCTGATCTCGCATGACCGCTACTTTCTGGACGTGACGGTGAACAAGACCGCGGAAATCTGGAACAAGAAAGTCTGGTTCTACACCGGCAACTACGAAAAATATCTGGCGCAGAAGACGCAGCGCCGTGAGCAGTTGGAAGCCGCGTATCGCAACCAGAAAGAGAAAATCGAACAACTGGAGCTGTTCATCAACCGTTTCCGCTACACCGCCAGCAAAGCCAAACAGGTGCAAAGCCGGATCAAAGAGCTGGAGCGCATGGAGAAAGTGGAAATTCCGCCGGAAGAGAAGACCATCCACTTTTCTTTCCCGCAGCCACCGGTCAGCGGACGCACCGTGGTGGAAGCCAAGGACCTGGCCAAGAGCTACGGGCCAAAACATGTTTTCTCCAAGGTGAATTTTGTCATCGAGCGGGGCGACCGCATCGCGCTGGTGGGGGTGAACGGCGCGGGAAAATCCACGCTGATCAAGCTGCTGGCCGGGCATGAGCCAGCGACAGCAGGCGAAATCAAGCTGGGCCACAACGTGGACGTGGATTATTTTGCCCAGGACCAATACAAAGCCCTGGACACGGAAGCCCGCCTGCTGGACGACTTGTTCGTGGCGGCGCCGCGCTCCACGCAGACCGAACTGCGCAGCCTGCTGGGCTGCTTCCTGTTTTCTGAAGATGATGTCTTCAAGACCATCGGCGTGCTTTCCGGCGGGGAGCGCAATCGCTACGCGCTGGCGCGCATGCTGCTGCATCCGTCAAACTTTTTGCTGCTCGATGAGCCCACGAACCACCTGGACCTGCGCGCCAAAGACACGCTGCTGAATGCCCTCCAGAAATTCACCGGGACGGTGGTGTTCGTCTCCCACGACCGCTACTTCATTGACAAGCTGGCCACGCGCGTCTTTGAGATTGGCGACGGGCGCGTGGAGATTTTTCCCGGCAATTACGAAGACTACTTGTGGCGCAAGGAAGGCAAGGCCAAGCCGGCGCCGGATGTTGGGTTCGCAAAAGACGGTTCGGCGAAGAACGATGGCTTCGTCAGAAACGAGTTCACGAATAACGGCGCGCGGCCGCCGGCGCCGGCGGAGAGATCGCAATCGGCGAATCTGGCAGATGCTGCTCCTGATGGGGAAGCCAGGAAGCGCGTGAATCCCATCAAGCTCAAGCAGATGAGGGAACGCTGCAACGAGCTGGAAGAGGAGATCGCGCGGCTGGAGACGGCCATCGCGCTGGCGGAAACCGCGTTGCAGAATTTTGTGAGCGCGGAAGAAACCCAGCGGCAAACGGACTTGCTGAATCGGTCGCGATCTGAGATGGAACAGCGCATGGCGGAATGGGAAGAGCTGGCCGCAGCGCTGGAAAGCGCCGACTAGCTCAGGGCCCCACAGACTCGCTTTACGCGCGTCGCCGCAGGGGCGTTGCCGTCCGGCGGGCGCGCACGGGCGATTTTGGAGAGAGATCAATCCTGGTGGTCTCTTCCATGTCATTCCATTCCGCGGCGCGTATGCAGAAGAAGCCCAGGATGCACAACCCAGCGGCCAGGCTCGCGAGCAGCAGCGGCAGAAAGAAAAACTCCGTGTTGTATCCCGCGCGCAGGTAGATCGCGGAGGGATCCAGCGGGTTGTAGTAGATGTGTTCCGTTGTGCCGACGCGGGCGTCCATCTGGTTGCCCCACGCGGCGCAGTCAGCGCCGGCGCGGTTACGGTCCACCGCGACATATTCTTTTTCGCCGACTTTGTATTTGAGGCGGTAGTCCGCCGTGCAGGTGGTGGCGGCGCTATCCAGCGCGTACGACGCGGTGGCCCCGCTGATGATGGCGTCCGTCTGCGCCCAGGCGTGCAGGACGTATTCCTGGTAGAGAAAACCCACCAGGGCCAGCGCCAGCGCAACCAGGCTGAGCTTGTACAGAATTCTTCCCTGCACCGTCAACAGACGGTTAAAGCCTTGTCCAAGTTTCTTCATGGCGATATTCGGAAGACGAAGCAGGTGGCAAGAGCTTACACTAATTCCATACGCAGAAACAGCAAGAAGACGCTTCCTCTTGTGAAAATGAGAGGAATTAATGTTGAGAAGCCTCCTGGCTTGGGCCAAACCATTGAAGAGACTGGGCGGAGCCGTGCTGCGAATCCTGGCAATGTCGCGCGTCGGGCCGGCGACGTTCGCCTATTTCTTCGCCGAAAAATGAGCTTCCTGCCGCGCGGAAAGAAGTAAAGATGCGTTCTTCAGGAGATGACGTCATTTGATGGCGGTAAACCCAAGAACAGGCTGTGGCCTCTGAAGAAGGTCCTCATGGGAGTGTTGCTGACGGTGGCAATGGTGTACTTGGCGTTCATGGCCATGGCGTTCTTCTCTTCGGAGGGCCTAATGTTTCTGCCGCATCCGTCTTCGTATCGCGACTCGCCGGAGATCATCAAGCTCAGCAGCGCCAACGGCGCGAGGATTTCCGCGGTGTACCTGCAGAATCCTCAGGCGCGCTTCGCCTTGCTGGTGAGCCACGGCAACGCCGAAGACCTGGGCGATGACCGTTACTGGCTTGAGGACTTGCGCCGCGCCGGGTTCAGCGTGCTGGCGTTTGACTACCAGGGATACGGCACCAGCCAAGGCAAGCCCACGGAACAAGGGGCTTACGAAGATGAGAACGCGGCGTACGACTATCTGGTCAAGCAGCTGGCCACGCCGCCCGAGCGGATCATTATCTATGGGCGATCGGTGGGCTCAGGTCCGGCGGTGCACATTGCTGCGCGCAGACCGGTTGCAGGGCTGATCCTGCAGAGTCCCTTTCTCTCGGCATTTCGCGTGTTGACGCGCGTTCCCCTTCTGCCGTTTGACCGTTTTCCCAATGCTCGTGATATTCGCAACGTCCACTGCCCACTGCTGGTGATTCACGGCGAGGCAGACGAAGTCATTCCCTTCCGGCACGGACAGAAGCTGTTCGCCATCTCCAACCAGCCCAAACAATTCGTCGGCTTTCCCGGCGCCGGCCATAACGACCTGGAAATAGTTGCCGGAGCAAAATATGTTGAGGCCATCCGCACTTTCGCAGCTTCGCTGGAGAATACAACGCACTAGCGGCGTACTATCAGGAAGCAAAGACGATCTAAGATTTTCTATATACTTACGCCAAGTTCGGAGGTAGGCGATGCATGCATTCGGGCGTAGTTTTGGCAGGTTGACAGAGCTAGTCCTTTCTTTGGTCCTCATTGCGTCCGCGGTGGCGCAAGAGCCGCAGACCAGCCCAAAGCCCCAGCCGGACCCGCTGGTGGTGTTCCAATCGCAGCAAGTTCTCAGGTCCACCACGCGCCTGGTGGTGGTGGACGTAGTGGTCACGGACGAAAAAGGGAACTTCATTCCCGACCTCAAAGCGGAAGATTTCATCGTCAACGAAGACGGCAAGCCGCAGAAGATTTCCGACTTCAGCTTTCATCGTCCTGGGGCATCGGCGCAGGCGCCTGTCGCATTGCCGTCCAATGTGACCGGCAACAATCCTCTGTACAGCAGCAACAGCTGCATGAACGTGATTCTGCTGGATGCCATCAACACCGATTTTTCCAACCATGCTTACGCCCAGGACATGCTGATCAAGTATCTGGAAACCGGACCGCCCATCCAGCCGACGGCGGTGTTCGCCCTGGACGGCAAGCTGCGCATGCTGCATGACTTCACCACGGACACCAAAGCATTGCGCGATGCTCTGGCCCACTTTGTACCGCAAGGTCCACAACACATCGCTGACGTGTATGCCGCGGCGTCGCCATTTTCTCGCCGGGGTTCATACCAGGTGACCGACCAAAGCAGGCGACTTACGTTGCAGTCTTTTAACTACCTGGCGCGCGCGCTGGCGGGTTATCCCGGACGCAAGAACCTGCTGTGGCTTTCCGAAGGATTTCCGCTGAACCTTTTTCCTGAAGCGCTGATGGGCGAGCAGGTAGTAGCGATTGAAAACTATTCGCCCATGGTCGAGAAGATTACCGACGCCCTCATGGACGCCCAGGTGGCTTTGTATCCCATTGATGCCGCGGGCGTGAGCATAAACGACCGGTTTTCTGCCCGGACGGCCCTTGAAGCCATGGCGGAGCGCACCGGTGGCAAGACTTTCTACAATCGCAATGACATTGATATGGGCGTCCGCACCAGCATCGACGACGGATCCAGCTACTACACATTGGAATACTATCCTGCGAACAAAGACTGGAACCACAGGTTCCGCAGCATTCAAGTGAAGGTGGACCGTCCGTCCGTCAAGCTGCGGTATCGCCAGGGCTACTACGCGCTGGCCCCGAACAGCACAGCACACACCGACGCTTCTACCGCGGCCACCGACTTCAGCCACGCCATGGACCTGGACTTCCCTTCGTCCACCTCCGTGCGTTTTCTGGCGGAGGTAACGCCGCCATCGCCGAAGACGCAGAACAAATTGCTGGTCAGGTTTGCCATTGACCCGCACACCATTGCCTTTGAGAAACAGAGTGACGACCTGCAACATGCAGCCGTAAATTGCGTGGTCTGGGCCTACCCCGCGAAGGGCGAGCCCGTCCGTTCTGAAGGCGGAGCTACCGCAGCCCTGAAGGAAGACGTCTTCCAGCAGCTCATGCGCAGCCGCTTTCCTTGCCAGCGGACAATGGAACTCAAGCCCGGCCACTACAAGCTTCGGCTCGGTGTGCTGGACCGTACCACCAACCTCATCGGCAGCACCACCACGGAAGTGACCGTCCCCTGAAGCTGTTACTTCGCGGCGAAAACGGACTAGAATTGCCGAATAAGGTTGCGGCAACAATTTGGGTCACTCTTTGTAGGAGTTCATTTATGCCATCGTTCTCGTGTGGCCAGCTCCGCGTTCTCGCGTTACATCTGGCTTGCATCACGTTGCTGGCCACCGCCGCAGCCCAAGAGCCACAGAAGCCCGCGGAACAGCAAGCCGGCGTTTACCAGTCGCTGGAGACGTTAAAGTCCACAACCCGGCTGGTAGTTGTGGACGTGGTGGCGTTCGACAACAAGGGGCAACCTGCGCTGGGCTTGCAGGCGGATGATTTTGTAGTCTACGAGGACGGAAGGCCGCAAAAGATCAGCAGCTTTGGCCTGCAACGCGGAGGCGCAGCTCCGGTAGCGGCCCCGGCCACACCCAACGGCGTCTTTTCCAACGCGCCCGCTTACAAAGAAGCTCACTCCCTCAACATCATCCTGCTGGACGCATTGAACGCGGAGTTCGAAAGCTACGCCTACGCTCGGGACCAGTTGATCAAGTACCTGGATAGCGGGCCATCCATCCAGCCGACCGCGGTTTACGCGCTGGAAGAGAAACTCACTCTGCTGTACGGCTTTACCGTAGACACCAAGGTGCTGAAAGCCGTGATTCTGGACTACAGGCCCAAGGCCCCGACGCACGTGCTGGATGTGTATTCGGCGGCGTCACCGTTTGCGCGCAAAGGCGACTTCAAGACCAGCGCCCGCAGCATGGAAGTAACCATTGCCGCGCTGAACAACCTAGCGCAGTCGCTGGCGGGATATCCGGGACGCAAGAACCTGATCTGGCTCTCCGAGACTTTTCCGCTCACGCTGTTCCCGGAGATCATCTCCAATGATCCGAACCCGGCGGCATTCGATCCAGCTACCCATCGACCTTCAACGCCGATTGTTCCGGCGACCACGGCGAATGATCCTTCCTTCCGCACTGACACGGACCGCGACTTTGTGGAAGAAGTGGAGAAAGTGGCCAACCTGATGATGACCGCACAGGTGGCCATTTATCCGGTGGACGCCGCGGGTCTGGAACGCGCCAACCGCTTCAACGCCATGGGCACCATGCGCAGCCTGGCGGAACGAACGGGCGGCAAGGCCTACTTCGGCCGCAACAATCTGGAAGAGGGCGTCCGCTCCAGCATTGATGATGGTTCCACCTACTACACGCTCTCCTACTACCCGGAGAACAAGAACTGGGACGGAAGGTTCCGCGTGGTGCAGGTGAAGACCGCGCGGGGCGGCATCACGCTGCGCCATCGCCAGGGATACTACGCGCTGGATCCGTCGCCGGGCGACAAAGACGCGGAGAAAGCGCTGGGGCGCGAGTTCAGCTACGCGCTCAGCCTGGATTCTCCTGGTTCCACCGCGGTACAGTTCAAAGCGCAGATAGCGCAGACCACGCCGAAAGTGCTGGTGAAATTCGCCATTGATCCGCATTCGCTGGTCTTCAGCAGCAAAGATAAAGGACAGGAGCGGGCCTTCGTCAGTTGCGCCGTCGCGGCTTACTCGGAAAAGGGCGCATTTGTGAAGCAGGAGATCACCAGCATGAACACCACGGTGAAACACGATGAGCTGCCAAAACTGATGGCCGCGGCGCTGGGCTGCGAACGCGCCATAGAACTGAAGCCCGGCAACTACAGCCTGGTCCTGGGCGTGGTGGACCGCAGCTCACGCCTGATCGGGACCACCACTGCCTGGGTCAAAGTTAAGTAAAGCGAGTTCGTTCGTAGAGGAGTTTTTTATGCCGTCATCGTTCCATCATGGCCGTATTGCTGTTGTCACTCTGGCTTGCGCGGCGCTGCTCTCAAGCGCTTTGGCGCAAGAACCTACTGCCGATCAAAAACAGCCGGCCAACCAGCCGGTGTTCCAGTCGCCGGAAACGTTGAAGTCCACAACGCGCTTAGTCGTCGTGGACGTGGTGGCCACGGACAGCAAGGGCTCACCCGCTCTGGGTTTGAACGCCGCTGATTTCGTGGTGTACGAAGACGGCAAGCCGCAAAAGATCAGCAGCTTCAGTTTCCAGCACGGAGGCGCGGCTCCAACCGCGTCCGCGAGCAACAGTCCCGGCGTGTTTTCCAACGCGCCGCAGTATAAAGATGCGCAGTCGCTCAACGTCATTCTGCTGGACTACCTGAACGCGGAGTTTGGCAGCTATGCCTACGCTCGCGACCAGTTACTCAAATATCTTGACAGCAACCCTTCCGTCCAACCGACGGCGATTTACGCGCTGGAAGCAAAGCTCACGCTGCTTTACGGTTTCACCACCAACACCAAAGTTCTGCGAGATGTCATCGCCGACTACAAGCCCAAAGGCGGCACGCACGTGATGGACGTGTACAGCAGCGCTTCGCCGTTTGCGCGCAAAGGCGGCGACTTCAAGAGCAGCGGCCGCAGCACGGATGCTACGCTGGGCGCGCTGAACAACCTGGCCCAGGCGCTGACTGGCTATCCCGGACGCAAGAACCTGATCTGGCTCTCCGAGGCTTTCCCGCTCACCTTGTTCCCGGACATCATCATGAACGATCCCAACCCGTTCACCGGACCCGGCGCCGGGCCGATTGTTCCGGCCACGGTTGCCAACGATCCTTCTTCCCGCACCGATACCGACCGCGACTTCTCCGCCGAAGTGGAGAAAGTGGCCAACCTGATGATGGCCGCGCAAGTGGCCATCTATCCCGTGGACGCCGCGGGCCTGGAGAACACGAACCGATTCAACGCCATGGGCACCATGCAGAGCCTGGCTGAACGCACCGGCGGCAAAGCTTATTTTGGACGCAACAATCTGGAACTGGGCGTCCGCACCAGCGTGGACGACGGCTCCACGTATTACACGCTGGCTTATTATCCGGAGAACAAGACCTGGGACGGAAAATTTCGCGTCGTCCAGGTGAAGCTCACGCGGAACGGCGTGAGTTTGCGCCATCGCCAAGGCTATTACGCGCTCGATCCCGCTGGCGGCGGCAAGGACACGGAGAAAACCCTGGGGCGCGAATTCAGCAGCGCGCTCAGCCTGGACGCTCCCGGCGCCACGTCCGTACAGTTCAAGGCCCAGGTGGCCGCGGTTACGCCCAAGGTGCTGGTGAAGTTCGCTATTGATCCGCACTCGCTGGCGTTCAGCAAAAAGGACGATTCGCACCAGCAAGCCGCGGTGAGTTGCGCGGTGGCCGCGTATACGGAAAAAGGCGTCTTCGTGAAGCAGGAGATGAACAGCATGAACGCCTCCGTGAAGCAGGAAGACCTTCCTAAACTCATGCAAGGCGCGCTGGGCTGCGAACGCTCCATTGACCTGAAGCCGGGCAAGTACAGCCTGGTGCTGGGCGTGGTGGACCGCAGCACGCGGCTCATTGGCACCACCACGGCCTGGGTCAAGGTGCCGTAGACGAAAGCTGCACCTATCTCTTCCCCACCGTCGCCACTTTCCCGTGCGTCACGGCGACGGCCTGTTTCTGCTCCGGCGTGGGCGCGGGCGGCTCGGGGACAAGTGATTTCAATCCCAGCTCTTTGCGCAGCTCGGTTTCCAGCTTGACCATCACGTCCTGGTTGTCTTTCAGGAACTGCTTGGCGTTTTCGCGGCCCTGGCCAATGCGCTCGCCCTTATAGCTGAACCATGAGCCGGACTTCTCCACCATCTCTTTGGCCACGCCCAGATCAATCAGGTCGCCTTCGCGGGAGATGCCTTCACCGTACATGATGTCAAATTCAGCTTCGCGGAAGGGCGCCGCGGTCTTGTTCTTGACGACTTTGATTTTGGTCCGGTTGCCGACCACCACATCACCGTCTTTAATCGCCGCAATCCTGCGGATATCCACGCGGACGGACGAATAGAACTTCAGCGCGCGTCCGCCGGTGGTGGTTTCCGGGTTGCCGAACATCACGCCAATCTTCTCTCTGATCTGGTTGATAAACACCAGACAGGTGCGCGACTTGGAAACAATCCCTGTCAGCTTGCGCAGCGCTTGCGACATCAACCGGGCCTGCAGGCCCATGTGGCTGTCACCCATTTCGCCTTCCAGTTCGGCTTTGGGGACCAGCGCGGCCACCGAGTCCACCACCAGAACGTCAATCGCGTTGGAGCGGACCAGGGCTTCGGCAATTTCCAGCGCCTGCTCGCCCCAGTCAGGCTGGGAGACCAGCAGGTTGTCCACGTCCACGCCCAGCTTTTTGGCGTACGCGGGATCGAGGGCGTGCTCAGCGTCAACGAATGCGGCCATGCCGCCGGCCTTCTGAGCTTCGGCCACCACCTGCAGCGCCACGGTGGTCTTGCCGCTGGATTCCGGGCCAAAGATTTCCACCACGCGTCCGCGGGGGAAGCCGCCCACGCCCAGCGCGGCGTCAAAGGAAATGGAGCCGGTGGAGATCACCGCGATGGGGACAATCGCCTCCTTGTTCCCCAGCCGCATAATGGACCCCTTGCCAAACTGCTTTTCAATCTGCGACAGCGCAAGATCAATCGCTCGGTTCTTCTCTGCTCTTTCGTCAGCCATTCTTTCTCTCCGGGTAGCGCGCTACTCCTGCGCTGAAATCGCTTTTTTATCGGACGGCGTGTGCCTGTTACCGCAGGCGATTATAAATATACACGAGTAGCGAAGAAAAGGGGAACTTTGTTTGCGACTTGCCCGATGCACCGTTTCTAGAGCAAACGCACATTCGCATCGTAGGATTTCAGCGCTCGGTCAAACGTGATGAGCTTCAAACCCGCTACCGAGGCGAAGGCCAGAAGATAGGCGTCAGCCCAGACTTTGGGCGAGCGATTGGACATGCGCGAGAAGGCGCGAAAAGCTTTATCGAGGTCGTCGGGCTCAGCGAGGAACATGATGCGGCTGTCAGCCCACAGGCGGTCCCACAAGGCCCATGCTTCAGACATGGTCTTAACGTCTTGGCCCATGATCGCCTCAGTTGTTAGGAGCCGGAGAACGGTGATTTGAGTAAAACGGCAGAAGAAGAACTGCTCGTTGGCGGCCTGCTCGAACCAAGACCTGGCCTTCTCTGAATGCGCGTGCCGGCTCCAAAGAAGCGCCAACCACACGTTGGCATCAAGGAAATTCAACGTGTTCATAGATCTGTTCGCTAGTTAGGTTTACTTTTGGCCCTTCGGAAACGATGAGTGGAAACTGCACTCGCTTGGGTCGCGGACGCTTACCTTGAAGCAGGACAGTGCGAACACCGGCGAGAACAAGGTCGCGGACGGAGCGGCCCCGGGCGGCAGCTTGCTCTTTCAGTTGGCGGTAGAGAGGCGCTGGAATATCAACCGTGGTGCGTACTGATTCTTCTTTCATGGGGTGATTATCGCACGGGTGCCATAAATATGGCCAGTGCCCTTGTATCAAATAGCTTTTGGTAGGGCAGGACCTTCAGACCTGCCTGAGCCCGAAGGGCGAAACGAGGTGCGTTACCCAAGTCCCGCTTTGCGCGAGAAAGAAGATCCAGGTCTGGGATTTATCCCAGAATAAACGAAAGTGAAAAGCCGGGAAGAGAGCGAAAGAAGATTCCTTCCTCGCGCCTGTAGCCCGCGCGATGCACGTGTAGCACAGCCGCCCTCGGCTGTCGGTGGAAGAGCGGCCCTTTAAGGGCCGCGATAGGATCCTATTTTTTCGGCTTAGGATCCTGGCGCAAGGCAAACTCCAGCGGCCAGTGGATGGCCTCGGTCCGCGACTCAAACCGGTGGGTGAACCGGAATTCGTCGAGCTTCTCCACCAGTTCCTTTTTCAGGCGCAAATGAACGAATAGCGACGGTGTTTTCCGCGGCATCGGCAAGAATATACAAGAGATGCCTGATATTTAGCTCTTCTTTTTGAGCTTGCCGGAAGGGGATGCGGCGACAGGCTTTTTCAAGTGCTTTCGTTCGGCGCGGGCAAAGAACTGCGAGAGCTTCAGTTTAAAGGTGTCGGCGAAAGCAATGACCAGTTCAAGCGTGGGATTGATCTTGCCGTTTTCAAGCTGGCTGATCCAGCCAGTCGAATAGCCAGACCTGATCGAGAGGTCGACTTGGGACCAATTTCTTTCAAGCCGGAGCTGTGTGATAACAGCGCCAATCGCCTGTCCCAGGGTTTCCGTTTTGCGCTTGAGCTTCTTGCTGACTTTGCCGGCCACTCCTGCATCATCGGCATTGCTCAATTTTATGTCTTTAATTATACTTAATATGATTATCTTAAGTAACAGTTGGCGGCCTGTCGCATTGCCAGTAAGTATGAGAGTCATCCGATGAAACTGCACGTCTTCCGCAATCTGTATCTGGCCAACCGGAGCCTGCTCCAGGCCGTAAACGCGCTGGCGGAACTGGTCAAGGAGACTTCCCCGTGCAGGACCACCCTGCGGCATGCCCAGGCCATGATCGAGGAGGTCCGCGCCGGCATCAATAGCGACGTGGCGGAGTGGATCGAGCAGCGCGAAAGCGGCCGGTTCTCCAGCCTTGACCTCGCACGCGGGAAATGCGAGAAGGAGAATGAGTCGCCCGCGTCCGCGAAAGCCAAGCCGTCAAAGCGGCGACGGTCGAGCTAAGTTTAGTGCGGAGGGCTTAGCCTCTGTAGGTATCAGGGCACCGGCTCGGTAGTCCAGGGCTTTAAGCCCTGGATGAAGCGTAGCGAAACCGTGCCGTATAGCGCGAATCAGAATTCTTTCCTCGCGCCGCAGGCCCGCGCGCAGCGAAGCGGAGCGCGCTAAACCCAACTGCGGGCGGCATCCGTGGTCCATTCGAATCATATCGCCGGCACAATCTCACACTGTGCTCGGCGCTCGGATACCGGCTCGTGATTATCAAGGACGAAAAATCTTCTCATTGTGCCAAGTCAGCATCTCCTTAGCGGGTCTAAACTGTTCAATATCTGGCAGACGAATCTCTTTGCCGTGCATGCTGTAGTATTCGACACCATTGTCGAACTCCTCCTTGATTTTCTTGCTCACCTCAACTTTGTAATCAGGCGTCACGGTGAGGTAGCCCAAGTCAAACAGGGTGTGGATATCTTCGCGTAGCAGAATGCCATTCGTAGGGGAATGCGTGCCGCTCGAAGCGTAGGGCTTGATATGCGCTGATTCGAGTACATGCAAAACCCGCGATGCGGAGAACGCACATCGACGCTTGTACGCGTCGGCGACAATGATTCGGAACGCTCCTTGACCTAGGCGTGGGAGGATAACTTGAGGTTTGCCGTATTTCTGAATAGCGATGCTAACGGACTCATCTAAAGCAGGGGAGGATCCCGCCAGACGGGCCTGAACTTCCTGCCAAAGGCTCTGCCCTTCGAACGTTTCAGTGTCATACGTTTTTCCTCGTTGGATTCCCGGACGCCAATCACTGGCAGGAATCCATTCATTGGGCTTAAAAAAGAACGGTTGCTGTAGCAGAATGCAGCCGATTATCTCCTCCTGCCCGATTGGGCCCGGTAGGTGGCGACGTTGGCCGAGGAGTTCACGGAATTCTGCAAACGATGGCGTTCCATTCTTGTATTGGAATGCGTCCCACGCATAATGAACCGGGCATTGAGTGAAACGACTGAAGAAACCACCGCCGACTATGAAATTTCGCGGACTATGCAGCTTGAACAGAAACGGTTCGCCTGGTTCAACAGCTCGGAACGTGTCTAGGCCCGACGGTCGCCAGAAGTTGACCTCATCTGGCCTTTGGTCAGCTAGGTACGAGTACCAAGAAAGGTCCGTTATGGCGACGTAGAATTTCATCCCTCACCAGTAAGGCACCGGCGTCACGTAGTCATAGACCTTGTGCGTGGGCGCAACCGGATCAGTCTGCGGCGTAGCCAGCCCGACAGGTGGATTGTTGATGCGCTTCTTGTCTGTGTGTTCGTAACTCTCGATGGGACGCTTGCGGGGTGGGGCGCTCGTCCCTTTCTTTCGGGCCATTCGATGAATTCCCCAATCTTCAATTCGCTCTTAGTGAAGAAAGAGAATTCTATTCCCGGCTGTGACCAAATGCTAGATTTCTAGCGCGCTGCGCTTCGGCTGGGCTTTCTTAGGTCGCGCCGTTACCCTGCGCGACGGCCTGCGGCGCGAGGAAAGAAGCCATTAGCCGTTAGCGAAACAAAAGCCGCGGCCGTGGGCGGACACGCTCCACAGATTCACGCACTCCACGGGACAATCGAGGTTTTTGGGACGATGAACTACTTCGTCCTTGCTTTAGCGAACAAAAGACGATAAGCTAGCGACTAGCTCCTAGCCACTGGCAACTAGCTTAAGGCAAAGTCGGAAAAACCCGGGCCGCCCAGGCGGCGGGAAATCGCTCTTTGAAAATCAGCAATTTAGCAAATTGGCTACCAGCAAAAGCCAAAGCAAACTCCAAAGATTCCTCAACAGAGGCTTCGACGGAGCCGTGACCGTTCGGTGACCGACCGATGACTGGCCGGTGACCGGCCGGTTGAATCCACTTGAGCCTTTGTTTGCAATAAGAAGGAGTCTATGGGGGGTGGGGGCGAAAAAGATCGGGTGATCGCCGACATCGCGCGTGATCGCCGAAATCGCCGTAATCGGGAAGAGGAAAGCAGATTCCTCACTCCGTTCGGAATGACAAGCGTATCGCCGGGGATGACTTGAGCTAACCCCTTATTTTCCGGGGATGAACGGGGAGGGGAGGGGGGCGAAGAAAGATCGGGTGATCGCCCGTGATCGGGTCATCCGGTGATCGGAAAGGCAAAAAGCAGATTCACTCATAATGCAGCGCTTCCACCGGGTCAAGCTGGGCGGCGCGGGTCGCGGGCAGCGTACCGAAGACCACGCCCACCAGGCACGCCGTCGCCAGGGCGATGATCGCCGACAAACCGGAAATCGGCACACGGTATTCGCTAAAAAAGCGCACGGAAAACGGTATGGCCAGGCCGATCAAGGTCCCCAGCACGCCGCCGGCCAGGGAGATGAGCACGGCTTCGGTCAAAAACTGCAGGCGGATTTCACGGTTGGTGGCGCCGATGGCCTTGCGGATGCCGATCTCGCGGATGCGGGTGCGCACGTTGGCCAGCATGATGTTCATGATGCCCACGCCGCTCACCGCCAGCACCAGCACGGCCACGCCCAGCAGCACCAGGGTAAGCGCGTTGGCGGTTTTGGCGGCCACGTCCAGAAGCTGGGTGAGGTTCTCCACGCGGTACACCGACTCCGGACGGTGGCGCGACTGCAGCACGTGGCGGATCAACTCCGTGGCCTGCGGGACCTGGCCGGCGTCAGAGATGGAGAAGAACACCTGTTTCACGGCGTCGTTGCCGGTAAAATAGCGGCCCACGCTGTAGGGAATCAGGATGGTGTCGCCGGCAATCTCCGACTGGCCAAAGGTCTCCACCCGCTCGCGGAAGGTGCCGATGATGACGAACGGCAGGCTGCGGATCTTGATGCCCTGGCCTTTCGCTGCTTCTTGTGAGCCATACAGCCGCTGGGCGAACTGCTGCGTCACCACGGCAACGTGGGCGCGCGACTTGGCGTCTTCTTCGTCAAAGAACCTGCCGGCCAGGATCTCCAGGTTGCGCACGGCGGAATACTGCGGGGCCACGCCCAGCACCAGGATGTCGCGCTCTTTGCCGCCGCCCACGCCGATGCGGTCATGCAGCTCCAGCATGGGCGATGCCGCGCGAATCCCCGGGACCTGCAGCACCACGGCCTGCATGTCTTCAATGGTCAGGTAGTCTGTGCCGTTGTTGCCGCCGGTGGTGTTGGTGGCGCCTTCATAGTAGGCGTAAATCAGGTTGGCGCCGATGGCCTGGATCTGGTTCATCACGTACTGTTTGCCGGTGAGGCCGATGGTCACCACCATGATCAACGACGCGGTGCCGATGACCATCCCCAGCGCGGTCAGGGCGAAGCGCACTTTGCTGGTGCGGAAGGAATCCACGGCAATGCTCACGATCTCGCTGAAGAGCATGGTGCGCCGGGCGGTGTTGGCCAGTGGATTCGGACTCATATGTTTCTATTCTACTTCGCCGAACGAGGGTTTGCCGCGCCAACAGTCCCTAGCCGCGAACGGTTGGCTGTGTCGGGCCATGAACTGATGGTTGCGTCTCCGCGGCGGATTCGAACACGGCCGTTTTGGAGGCGTGCTTTATAATGCTTCTCAGTTTGTTCCAACCAGGAGGCATCACCCATCATGTATAGGGCTTTTTCCGGCGTGCTCGCGCTGGCGCTGATCTTTTCCCTGTCCGCACCTTGTTTCGCAGATTTTCAATACACAGAAACCAGCAAGATGACCGGCGGCGCCGCGGCCGGAGCCATGAAAATGGCCGGCATCTTCAGCAAAGACGCGCGCCAGGCCACCAAAGGCATGGAAGCCACCGTCAGCGTGAAGCGCAATAAGATGCGTCGCGACGAAAGCGCAGGCGAAGTCGCCATCTATGACCTGGACGCGCGCAAGATCATCCACCTGGACCTGAAGCACAAGACCTATTACGAGGTCACGTTCGACGAAATGCGCGCGCAAATGGAAGAAGCCCGCAGGAAAGCCGCTGCCGAACAGGCCAAACACGGCAAGAGCAAAGGTGAAGACCCGCAGGTGAAGATCATTCCCCGTGTGAAAATCGTCCCCGGCAAAGACACCAAGAAGATCCTGGATTACACCGCCAAAGAAGTCAAAACGCGCGTGGACATGGAAGTGCAATCGCAAGACCCGAAATATAAAGACCAGAGCGCCAACATGTGGGTGAGCGCGGATTCCTGGATTGCCCCGGTGCGGGGCTATGACGAAGTCAAGCATTTCTACATGCGCATGGCCAAAGAATTGGACTGGGTCCCCGGAGCAGCGCTGGGAGGCAACGCGCAGATCAGCCCGGCCATGGTGGAGTATCGCAAGAGCGCCAACGACTTAAACGGGATGCCCTTGCAGTCGCTGGTAAGCGTGGGTATGGGCACGGCTGACGCCGCTGCGCGTCCGGCGAAAAGCGAGGAGAAAGAGTCGTCCGGCAACCCCATCACCCGGGGCATTGGCGGAGTGTTCAGCAAAAAGAAAAAGCACGATGACGACGATCAGGAAAAGGCTCCCGCCGGGGTTGCGGGCTCGTTGATGGACATGAGCATGGAAGTCACGTCCATTTCGGTCAAGCCGATTGACGCCAGCCTGTTTGAAGTCCCTGCGGGTTTCAAGCTGGACAACAAAGACCACAAAGTGAAGTAGGCTGTGGCGCGCGCGGACGGGAGGATCGCCAGCTACTTTCTGGCCTTCTTCTTCCGGCGCGCCATTTCTTCCAGGCTGTACTTCAGTGACGCGCACTCCTGGATCACTGCCTCCAGCTTGGGGACGGTGGCTGCCAGCTCGTGCTCTTCCACCACGCCGTCCGCCATGGTGTTGGCGATGCTCTCCAGGGCTTCGCCCACCTCGCGGATCAGCGCGGAGATCGCCCGGAACTGCGCTTCGGAAGTCTGCCGGGCGTCCGGGATTTTGAAGGCCACGCGTCCCGCCTGGCTTTCCAGCAAATCCAAGGCTTCAAAGTTCTTCACCAGCAGGCAGAGCCGCGGCAGCAGATACGCGGGTAGATGGCGGTCGCCGCGCAGCCAGTACATTAAGGACCGGTAGTTGGTCCCCAGCTGCTGGGCCAGCAGTCGCAGGTCGTATTCGGCTTTGGCTTCCACCACGCGGCTGAGGACGTTGGACAGGGTTTTGGCAGGCACTTATGTATCCCGGAACCAGGATTTTGTCAGTTCAAAAACAGCGTCATTTTGAACGGTGAAAAAGCACATTGTAGCTGAATTGATTTCTTGCCCCATAGCGGCTTTAATGGGTGCAGCTTAAATGGAGTTGTTCAAGAGTCCGGGGTATTCGCAGACCGCAATTTTTTGATTACTTCTTAATAATCTTTGTACATGATTTTTTGGCAGTGTGGGAAGCCGAGTCCGGGCGCGGATGGAAATTGACAAACGGTTGGATCGGAAGTAGTTTTTTCAGTCCTGAGTTTGCTTTCTTTGCGCGGGCTCTTCCCCCAAAATGACCGGAAGCTGCGTCGGCAGCCAACTGCCGGGCGGGAGGTCGCATGACCAAGAAGTGGTACAACTATTTCGTATCGGTAGACGATGCCAACGCGGCCGCCGCTCAGGCCGATGCCGCCGCAACCCCTGGCCGTGGCGCAGGCCCAAGTGACGGCGCGCCCAGCGCCGCGCAGACCGTGGCGGAAATCGCGGCGGGCTTCGCCACCTCCGAACCCAAGTTCACCAGCCCCGTCTCCAACGCGGCCTCTTTCGACGAAATCTACAAGGCCGCCGAGATCCCAGACCCGCCGCACGGCTACTCCATCGTCAAGGTAGCGGAGATGATGCAGAGCGAGCACATCCGCAGCATGCCCGCCGACGTCAAGAAATCTTCAATCCTGGTGGCCCTGGATGCCGCCGGCGTGGACATCAAAGACGTGATCCAGGACGCCGTCCGCCGCGACCGCGCGCTCGATACCTTTGAGCACGTCCAGGAAAAAGCCGCGGCCGAGCTGGAAACCAAAAACAATCAGGAAAACGCCCAGATCCAGGCGGACATTGATAAGTTCGTCTCCGAGCAGCGCGCCAAGATGCAGGCCAACAACGATGAAGTCACGCGCGAAAAAGAGCGCTTCTTCGGCTGGCGCCTGAAGAAACAGCAGGAAGAAAAGAGAATCTATGAGGCCGTGGCCCCGTTCGTGAGCGAAAATCCGATTACCACCAGCAGCGCGCCTGCGGCGCCGAAACCCGCGGCGTCCGTCGCGCCCAAACCCGGTTCCAAGACCTAAGCTAAAGGAGCTCTTTTATGTGGCAACGTTTCACCCGCATGATCCGGTCCTTCATCGGCTTCTTCATTTCCGTGGCGGAAGACCCGGAGATGATCCTGCAGCAGAACATTCGTGACATGAATGACCAGGTGCCGCGCATGAATGAGAGTATCGCCATGGTCAAAGCCAACGCCACGCTGCTGGAGCGCGAAGAAGCCAAGTATCAAACGGACGTTGCCAACCTGACCGCCAAGGTCAAAGCGGCCATCCAGGGCAACCGCGACGACATTGCCGGCAGCTATGCAGCGCAACTCCAGACCACCAAGGCCGCGCTGGCACGTACCCAAGCACAGCTCACCACGGCCCGCGCCGCCTTTGACAAGGCCATGGCGGTCAAAAAAGCATTTATGGACGAAAAAGACCGCAAGACGCAGGAAGCGCTCAGCGCCATTGCCGACTATCGCCGCGCCCAGTGGCAGAAGAAAGTGGCTGACGTGATGGAACAATTCAACGTCGCCGGCATCAGCCAGACGCACGACGAAATGCTGCGCAAGATCGAAGAGCAGACCGCCGTCAACGAAGCGCGCATGGACATGGCCATGGGCAACGTTGACCAGCAGAAGATGAAGATTGAAGAAGACGCGCAAAAGCTGCAGGCCGCCGAACTGGTGAAGCAGTTCAAGATTGAAATGGGAATGGCCGCGCCTGCGGCGGGTGGCTCGTCGGAGAAAACCATCGGCGGCAAAGAGCCGCAGAAGACGTCATAGCAATAAGGATTGAGCGGCGAGGCCGGCTAGCTTGCCGAGCCGCCTGCATCAAGCGCCGGGAGATCGCGGCGCATACGACACTCGTAAGCGGTTTGGAGCGAAGCGACAAGGAGAATGAATGGCCGTGAAAATCGAAAAAGGTGGCTGGATCCTCATCTTCATTATTGGCTTGGTCCTGGTGGGTTACGGCCTGAACCGTTATGGCTACCTCGACATGAGCAAGTGGACGGGCGGCAGCAAGGGCTCCTCCGGCAGCAAGATTGACACGTCCAAGCCGCTCGAAGTGCCGGTTTCTTCGGGCAGCAGCGGCGGCGGTGACAGCGCGGAAATCCGCGTGCGCGTCAACGTCTGGGTGGGCTGCGTCGGCGGTCTGGTCGCCAACGGCGGCCTGGAAACCGCGCCGGACTCCATCTTCGGCAAGAAGGGCCTGAAAGTCTCCTTCAAGATCATTGACGACTGGACGGAAGGCGCCTCCGCGCTGGCCACCAACAACGTTGACGTCATGCTCACCACGCTGGACGTCTACGCCAAAGACTACGGCCAGTTCCAGGAGAAGGGCTTCGGCTCGCATGCGTTTCTCATGGTGGACTGGTCACGCGGCGCCGACGGCGTGATCGGCAAGCAGGGCATCAACAGCATTGAAGACCTGGCCGGCAAGACCGTGGCGTTTGCGCCGTATACGCCGTCCCACTTCCTGTTGTGGAACGGCCTGAATACTTCCGGACTGAGCACCGACCAGAAGAATGACATTTTCAAAAACGCCGTCCACACCAAAGACGGAATCGAGCCTGCCGTGCTCTTTGCCCAGCAAAAGGTTGACGCCGCCGTGGCCTGGGACCCGGATATGAGTGACGCGGTGACCAAGCGCGCGGGAGCCAAGAAGATTTATGACACGCGCATCGCCAACCGCCTGGTGGCCGACATCCTGGTGGTGAGCGACCGCTTTGCCGCCGCCCATCCCCAAACACTGCTCAAATTTGCCCAGGGATGGTTGGAAGGTGTGGAGTTCGTGCGCACCCAGCCGGAGCGCGCTTACAACCTGATCGGCACGGTCAAGGACTTCAACATTCCTTCTGACCTGGCCAAGACCATGCTGGGCGGCGTGAAGCTGGCTGACTACGCGGACAATACCTCTTTCTTCGGCGCCAACAACGGCAAGTCCGACTACGCCAACATTTTTGGCCAGGCGCAGGGCATGTATCGCGAGCTGCGGATGATCAAGCACACCAGCAACGCGGAAGACAGCCTGGACCGCCGATACGTGCAGGCGCTGGCCAACAGCGGCTTCTCCACGGCTTCGTCGGAGGCGCCCATCGAGTACCGGGCGCCGTCCAAGGGCGCGGTTCCCATCGCCACGCAGCACCGCTCCATCTACTTTGATCCCAACTCCGCCCGCATGAGCCTGGACTCGCGCGCGGTGGTGGACGAAATCGGCGGGCAGATGCGCGCCTACGAAAACACCATTGTGGACATTGAAGGCAACACGGATTCCACCGGCGCCCGCGCTTACAACATGCAGCTCTCGCGCCAGCGCGCCGACGCCGTCAAACAATACCTGATGGAGAAGTACGGCTTCCCCGGCGCCCGCTTCCGCATTGCCGGCAACGGCCCGGACAAGCCGCTGGAAACCAACGCGACTCCGGAAGGCCGCGAAAAGAACCGGCGCACGGACATCAAGGTGTACGCGAACCCGGGCGAGTAGGGCGGAAACGGAGCTTAAGAAAATCGTGCGGGAAGAAGACATCACGTCAGGAACTGTCATCGGGATTTGTCATCCTGAGCGAAGCGCCACGAGAATTTGCCGGCAAAACTCACAGACAGGCGGGAAGTCGAAGGACCCCGAGGATTTACGTACCCACGACGCAGCGTCAGGGGTTCTCTAGAAAATGCCCTGATGTTGCATGGTAGCTAACAAATTGTCGGGGTCCTTCGACTCCCCCTCGTCCGGGCTTGCCCGGACTCGGAGTCGCTCAGGATGACACTTGTTTTTCTGTAACCTGGTAATAGCTGTTAATACTCGGGGCGTCAGCCCCGGAAAAGCTAAAACATGGCTGAACTCCTCACAATTCGCAGGGAAACAACGCGCGGCACCAAGATCACGCTGGCCGTAGTGGCATGGGTGGCGGTCATCCTGGCCTGGGTGCTCATCACCAAATGGGAACTGATCAGCAGTTACGTTTTCCCCACGCCGGGCGAAGTACTGCAGGCTTTTGCTCCGCTCTTCCGGGAGCGTGGCTTGCTGGAGAACGTTTACGCCAGCTGGCTGCGCATTGGCCAGGCCTTCCTGTGGTGCGCCGTCATCGCCATTCCACTGGGGCTGCTGATGGCCAGCTTCCGCTGGCTGTATGACCTGATCAATCCCGTGGCCGCGCCCATGCGCTCCATGCCGATTACCGCATTTCTTCCGGCGTTTATCGGCTTGTTCGGCATTGGCGAGACCATGAAAGTCGCGTTCCTGTGGTTCGGCATGTTCTTTTACCTGCTGGCGGTGGTGGTGGAAGAAGTCAACCGCGTGGACACTTCTTTACTGGAGACGGCCTACACGCTGGGCGCCAAGCGAATGCAAGTCCTGTGGCTGATGTTCCGGGCTTCGATACCCGGCATTTTCGCTTCGTTCCGCATCCTTTATGACATTGGATGGACGTACGTGATTCTGGCGGAGATCGTGAACCGCAAGAAAGGCGTGGGCGCCATGGTGCAATCGGCGTATGAATTTCACCGGCCGGACCTGGTGTACGCCGGCATCATCGCCATTGGCGTGGCGGCGTTCCTGTTCCGCTTCGCCTTAACGCTGTTGGAAAAAGTCCTGTTCCCCTGGCGCCAGGTGACGCAGGCATCGGAAGCGCGCGTGTCTGTCCCCAGCGTGCGGCGCGGCAAGGCGGTGCCTGATGGAAAATAAGAAATCCAAGATCACCATCCGCAACCTGGCCCGCACTTTTTACTCACCCAAGGGCGAAAAGATTGAAGCGCTCAAAGACATCAACCTGGACGTGGAAGATGCTTTTTCTTCCGCCGGGCGCGACATCGGCGAATTCCGCGTGCTCCTGGGGCCTTCCGGCTGCGGCAAATCCACCTTGCTGCGCATGATCGCCGGCCTGGACCAGCCCAGCAGCGGTGAAGTGCTGGTCAACGGCCAGCCAGTCACCGGTCCAGGCAAAGACCGCGGCATGGTCTTCCAGAAATACACGTCGTTCCCCTGGCTCACGGTGCGCGAGAACGTGGAATATGGGATGAAGATCAACGGCGTCCCCGCCCCACAACGCGCGGAAACTTCCAACCACCTGCTCACCGCTGTGGGGCTTTCGCAATTTGCTGACGTTTATCCGGACACGCTTTCCGGCGGTATGCAGCAGCGCGTGGCCATCGCCCGCACGCTGGCCCTGCGTCCGTCCGTCATCCTGATGGACGAGCCTTTTGGCGCCCTGGACGCCCAGACCCGCAGCGAAATGCAGCAACTTCTTCTGAAAATCTGGGATGAGACCGCGTGTACAATTCTGTTTGTCACGCATGACGTGGAAGAGGCCGTGTACCTGGCGGACAGGATCTTTATTATGAGCTCGCATCCGGGGACCATTGTGGAAGACGTTGAGGTGCCCTTCGACCGTCCGCGCGAACTCGAACTCAAAGAAAAGAACGAGTTTCACGAGTTGCAGCACTACGTCCTGGGACGTTTGCGGCGGGCTCCCGGCGCCGGCGGCAACGTGAGGGTGAGTATCTGATGAGCTACGGCGGGTTCCAGGGAGGGTCCGGTATGCCGGAAGCGCCCGGGCCGGACTCCGGCGAAAAAGACATCAACTTCGTCAAAGAGGCGTTCAATATCCAGTACAACTGGATCGCCCTGGCGGGGATGGGCGCCCTGGCCCTGGTGTCCGCCAGCGTGCTGCCGCTGATCATGGCCGGCGGCCTGGAACTGATGTACCTGGCCACGGTTTCCCAGAATTCACGCTTCCAGCGGCTGGTCCGCTCATGGAAATTTGCGCAAGGACAACAAGCCAAAGAGCGCAACCTGGGCGATCTGCTGCGCACCTTGCCTCCCGACTTGCAGCAGCGCTACGTAAACCTGGCCCAGGTGTGCGCGTCCATCCGCAATAACTATTCCCAGCTAACCGCCACCTCGCAGATTTTTGTTCAGCAGATGGACGCGCGGCTGCAAGGCCTGCTGCACGGCTACGCGCGCCTGTTGCTGGCCGCCTGGCAGCAAAGGCAATATCTAAAGACGTCTGACTCTGACAGCATCAAAAAAGAAATCGCCCAACTGCAGCAGCGGTTGACCAGCGATCCGCCCAAGGTCCAGGAGATCAACAAGAAGCGCATTGAAATCCTGGGCAAGCGGCTGGAGAAATTCCAGAAGATCCTGGAGAACCGCCAAGTGGTGGACGCCCAGTGCGCCGCGGTGGAAGACGTGCTGCAATTGGTGCGCGACCAGTCCGTCACCATGCGTGACCCGCAACAGGTAAGCGACCAGCTGGCCAACCTGGTGCATGACGTGGAGCAGACCGAGCAGACCGTGCAGCAGGTGGAGGCCATCTTCAGCAGCCTGACGCCGGACATGGAAGGCATCATGCAAACGCCGGATTCGGATACTACGTCAACCTCGCCGCAGAGGACAAAGATTGGAAGTTAGATCTGCTGGGCTTGCGAGCACGTTGGGCATGTTTTGATCGCCGCTCTATTCGCGGACGTTAGAATTGGTAAATGTGTAATTTGGTAATTTTGTAAATGAAAAACCGGAGAGCATTCGCAACAATGCCGGTCAACAGCGGCTCTTCAACTTACTCATTTGCCAATTTACCCAATTACCAAATTCAATTACTCAATTACCCGATTACTGAATTACCAATCTGGTCTTAACCATGTCATCGCCAACCACCACCGGAAAATACATGGACGCCCTGCCCGCGTGGGCGCGCGATCTCTCAGAAAAGTACTATTCGCGCTCTTACGCCATGTTCGTGCTCTACGGCAACGTGCGTGACGTGATCCCCTTTCGCCAGCAGAACGGGCTCGACTTTCTTTCTCTGGACCAATTTCTCTCCAGCGCCCTCTTCGGCCAGCGCGACCTGGTGCTGCACTACGACCGCGGCGGCCTGAGCTTCGGCAACCCGAACAGCCAGTCTGACTTCCGCCGCGCGCTGGAAGGCTATGACAGTTTTCACGGCACCAGCTTCGCCAAAGGCGGCCTGCCGCGGAACCCTGACGCCGTCCTCAACATTCTGGACAACTACCTGCGCCTGCGCATTGCCGACGCGAAGAAAATCGCGCTGGTGGTGGACTTTGCCGAGACCATCGCGCCCGCGGGCGACGTCTCCAGCATGTCCGCCGAAGACCGCAACTCGCTGGTCATCTTCAAGCGCTGGGCGCGCAACGCCGACTTTCTCAACGCTGACGTCACCATCTGCCTGATTTCAGAAAATCAGACGGAGCTGAACCAGGGCATCGTGCAAAACCCGGGCGTGGCGTCCATTGAGATTCCCCTGCCCGACGAGCAGGAGCGGCTGGAGTTTGTGCAGTGGCAGCTGAAAGACCGTCCGCTGCCGGCGGGGTCGGAAGTGACGGACGCCGTGCTGGCCAAGCTGGGCGCGGGCCTGAAGCGCGTGCAACTGCAGAGCCTGCTTTCGCACGCGGTGCAGAACAAGCAGCCCTTCACCCTCAAATTTCTTACCGACCGCAAGAAAGACCTGATTGAAGCCGAGTCGGGCGGGCTGCTGGAGTTTGTGCAGAGCCGCTTCGATCTCACTTACGTCGCGGGCAATGATCAGGCCAAAAAGAAATTGCAGGACGCCGCGGCGGCCATCCGCATCGGCGCCACCGACTATTTGCCCATGGGCTACGTCATCTGCGGCCCCGTCGGCACCGGCAAGACGTTCATCACCACCTGTTTTGCCGGCGAAGTCGGCATTCCGGCGGTTACGCTCAAAAATTTCCGCAGCATGTGGCAGGGCGTAACGGAAGGCAATCTGGAACGCGTGCTCAACCTGCTCAAGGCCATGAGTCCCATCGCGGTGATTGTGGACGAAGCCGACGCCCAGCTCGGCGACCGCTCCAGCTCCGGCGACAGCGGCGTGAGCAACCGTGTGTTCGCCCAGATCGCGCAGTTCATGGGCAACACTGAGTATCGCGGCAAGGTCATCTGGTTCCTGCTCACCTGCCGTCCTGACCTGCTGCCGGTGGACTTGAAGCGCCAGGGCCGCGCGGAAGAACACATCGCGTTGTTCTACCCGGACACGCCGGACGAGCGCCGCGCCCTGCTGCGCGCCATGCTCAAAAAGACTGGGTTGCCGTCATTTTCCGCCGACCTGGAACAATTCTTTCTCGATCACTCAGGAAATCTTTCCGGCGCTGACATAGAAGCCGTGCTGATCCGCAGCCGCATGCGCGCCGCGCTGGAGAAAAAGACCGCCGTGGATGAGGGCGACCTGAAAGCTGCGGTGGAAGACTTCATCCCGCCCTCGTATCCGACGGAAATTGACTTGCAGAACATCGTCGCCGTGCTGGAATGCACCAGCAAGAACCTGCTGCCCAAACAATACCGCGACGCTGACCGCAGCGAGCTGATCCGCCGCGCCAACGAACTGCTTCTGCTGAGCCGCCAGTCGGGCGAAGGATAGAGTTTTCTGCCGTGATCCCCACGCATCATCTTTTTGAAGGCCATCTCGTCGTCGCTGATCTTGAGCGGTCCATGAGGTTCTACGGCGGCGCTCTTGGACTGGAATTGGCGCAGACTTTTCCTGAACGCAAAGCTGCGTTCTACTGGATTGGCGGACGGGGGAAATCCATGCTTGGACTGTGGCAAGCAGGCAGCGCGCCCATGAGTATGAGCTTGCATCTGGCCTTCGCCGTGGACCTGCAAGATCTCTTGCATGCGCCCGAACGCTTGCAGGCGGCGGGAATCGCGCCGTTGGATTTTGACGGCAATCGCGCCGCCGAGCCGGTTGTCCTGGCATGGATGCCGGCTGCTTCCATCTATTTCCGCGACCCCGACGGCCATCTGCTGGAATACATCACCATGCTGACGGACGCGCCGCAGCTAGAAATGGGCGTTGTTCCCTGGAGTGAGTGGCAGCGCCGCAGCGGCGCCAAGCCGTAGCGCTATGCGAACCGTGCTCCGTTTTATGGCGGCCATGTGGGAAGAAAACCCCGCGCTGCTTCTGCTTGCGCCGTTGTTTTTCCTGCAAGGCATCTACACCCGCGCGGTCACCCTTAAGCTGCCGGAAGCTGCTGGATCTCGCGCCGGCAACGCAGGCCGCGGTTCAGCTGTGCGCATCCTCATCGTGGGCGACTCTGCTGCGGCCGGTGTCGGCGTGGATCGCCAGGAGCAAGCGTTTTCCGGACAACTCACAGCGGCGCTCCAGGAAGAATTTGCGGTCCACTGGCGCCTCTTCGCCAAGACCGGAGCAACTACGGAAAGCGCCCTTAGCGAACTTGCCACTTGTCCTGCGGAGACTTTTGACATTGCCGTCACCAGTCTTGGCGTGAATGATGTCACGTCAGGCTTGTCGGTGAGCGAGTGGCTGCGGCTGCAGACGCAACTTGTGGAACTGCTGCGAACGCGGTTTCAGGTCCGGACCGTCATGCTCACCGCGTTGCCGCCCATGCACAAGTTCGCGGCGCTGCCGGAGCCGCTGCGCTGGATTCTAGGCCAGCGAGCGCATCGCTTCAATCTCGCCCTGCGTGAATTTGTTCCCACAATGAGCCGATGCGACCTGGTCGAACTCCGCAACCTGACCGAGCCCGGCATGCTGGCTACCGACGGCTTCCACCCTTCGGCGCAAACCTACGCCGCCTGGGGCAGGTCGGCGGCGGCGATGATCCTGGCCCGCGCATCGCAACCGTCCCGCTGAATCGTCGCGCGCCAGGGACGGTGCATCACTCGCCGCAGTGCGATCATGGGGTTGCTAGCCACCTAATATCTTTAGTTGTAGGGGAAGACAAGAAGACGTGCCGGACTCCTTCCTCCGGCACGTCACTGGACCAAGGAGAACTCATTGTTCTTCTTGCTTTGCGTTCGCCAGGCGACACCTGGCACGGGGTCAACCTGGCTTTGGATGAACGGCATCCAGTCAATTAAGGGCCATGCGTTAATCAGCATGGAGGCTGGGCCAGCAGGTCCAACCTGAACCTGATGGTTAGTGCGGGCTGCCGGGCGCGGCGTTACAAGAAAAAAATCAAAGTCCTGGACGGCGACGTGATTATTTGCGAAGGCCGCCGAATACCTCTTTAAGCAGCGCCGTGGTCTGGGCGGCCGGGTCCTTGCGGATTTTTTTCTCTTCTTCGCCCAGCATGTAAAAAAGGCCGTCCAGGGCCTTGGCGACGATGTAGTCGTCCAGGCTGAAACTCTTGTCCTTGGCCAGCGGTGCGGCGATGGAGTTCTGCATCAGCTGGTTGTATTGCTGCACCACGCCCACCTTTTCCATGGACTTGTGCACAATGGGCGCGAAAGTCTTGGTCAGTTCGGGTGAACTGGTGCGCTTGAAGTATTCCGTTGCGGCCGTGTCACTGCCGCCGGTGAGGATCTTGCGCGCGTCGTCGAACGTCATTTTGGTCACCGCGCGAAGAAAAATTGCCTTGGCTTCGGGCGCGGCCTGCTCGGCGGCGCGGTTCATGCCGACTTCCAGCTCGTCCACTTGGCTGCCCCGGCCGATCATGCGCAGGCCTTTGCCCACGGTCTGCAATTTGGGAGGCAGCAGGATCTTGATGGCTTGGTTCTTCAAGTAGCCGTCCGGCCGGCCCGTCTTGGCCACGGCTTTTCCGGTGCTGACCTTGAGCGCTTCCTTCAGGCCGGAGACGACTTTGTCATCGCTCAGATTGCTGCTGTTGGAGACTCCAATTTTCTCTTTGAGTTTGTCCAGCGGCGACTGCGCAACGGCCACGGAGAAAGGAACAAATACCAGCAAGAATCCTGCAATTGATTTCTTCATGAACAGCCCCCGGTCTTCACGCAATCATAATAGTTAGAGCACGACGGGGCCGCAAATGTGTCACGTCCCGCGCGCATTTCCTCGCCTGGCCGTGTCATATAAGATCGCCCGATAACTCACCCATACCATGAAGACGAACGCGAGCCAGCCCCGGAACGATATGCATCTCGCTGATTTACCGGACGAAGATTTGCGGGGAGACGATTTGCAGAAGGACGTCTTGCAGAAAGAAGCTTTGCAAAACGAAGGCTTGCCGCGAACGGCCGTTCGCGATGACGACCTGCGGGGAGAGCTCGAGCGGCTCCATCCCCAAAGCTTTGGCTGGGCGCTATGGTGTTGCCGCCAGCGGCGCGAAGATGCGGAAGATGTGCTGCAAACCGTGTACCTCAAGGTGCTGGAGGGCCGCGCCCGATTTGACGGCCGCTCCAGTTTCCAGACGTGGCTCTTTGGGGTGGTCCGCAACACCGCGGCGGAGCAGCGCCGGCGACGATGGCTGCGTGATGCGCTGCTGCTGAAGTGGTTTTTGAACGAGCCGGAAGCGGCCGCGCTGCCGGGTCCGGAAGCGGCGTTGGGCGAGGCCGGCCGCAATCGCGAGTTACGCGCTGCGCTGGCTCAACTGCCGGAGCGTCAACGCGAAGTGCTGCATCTGGTCTTCTACCAGGAGTTGACGGTGGAAGAAGCGGCGGTGACTCTGCGCGTCTCCGTGGGAACGGCGCGCACCCATTTTGAGCGCGGCAAGAAGCGCTTGCGCCTGATTTTAGCGAATGAAGATTTTAGCGAATAGAAGATTAGCGAATGACGATTTTGGCGAATGAGGATTTTATTGGATCGGATTATGCCGAACAAAGGAAGCACCATGAAGTCAAATGACTCAAACAATGACCGCGATCTGCGAGAGCGCTTCGCTGCCCTACGCCGGGAAGACGCCTCGCATGCGCCGGATTTCGATGTCGTGCAGCGCCGTGCGCGCCGCGGACGGCCGGCTTGGAGCAGATGGGCCGCTGCGGCGGCCATGGTGATCGTCGCCGCAGTATTGCTGGTCAAGTTTTATCCCAGGCCCGCGCCGCCAACGCAGTCCATTACGGAATGGAAGTCGCCCACGGATTTTCTGCTGGAAACGCCTGGCCGCGGTCTGCTGCAGACGCCGTCGTTTGGTCCATGGGCGACCGAGCCGCCGCCGGCGGAAAGTCCCACGCCGGCCGGCAAAAAGAAGAGTTGAAATCAATTCATTGGGGAGGAACCAATAATGAAACGCGCTGTCTCTACCTTGACCTTGTTGTTGATGCTGCTCTTGCCCGCCACCGCCCTGCGCGCACAGGGTCCGAACGCCGAGGACGTCTTCAAACACGTGCTCGTTGCTCCCGAGCTCATCATGAAGTACCACAACGAAATCGGGCTCGACGAAAACCAATCACGCGCGATCAAGGAGCTGATCCAAAAGTCGCAGAGCAGATTCCTGGACTTGCAATGGGAAATGCAGTCTGAAGTAGAAAAGCTGGTCAAGCTGCTGAGCGCCCGTCCTTCGGACGAAAACGCCGTGCTGGCGCAGGTGGACCGCGTCCTGAACCTGGAACGCGATATCAAGAAAGCCCAGGTTTTACTGATGGTCCGCATCAAAAACACGCTGACTCCGGCCCAATTGGACAAGCTCACCGAATTGCGGCACTAGGCATAATCACCGGGTGTTGCAAGAAAGCGTTCGCCGTCCCGCGGCCGGCTCTTTGGAGAGAATGCTATATTTACTTGGCTTTCCAAAGTTCAATTCAGGCGCTCACGTCCTTGCGCTGGGCGCCTGGAACAGCATTCTTCTGGAGCCGGCCGTCTCATGCCCTTTACCATAGAATCCGTCCACTTGAATGAAGTTGTGATGGTGGCGCCGCAAGTGTTCGGTGACGCGCGCGGCTTCTTCATGGAGACCTACCGCGCCGACCAGTTTCGCGAGCTTGGCCTTCCCACCGAATTCCAGCAGGAGAACCAGTCGCGCTCCAGCAAGGGCGTGCTGCGCGGCCTCCATTTTCAGTATGACCCGCCTATGGGCAAGCTGATGCGCGTGGTGCAGGGCGCGGCGTTCGTGGTGGCCGTGGACATCCGCAAGGGTTCTCCGACTCTGGGCCGCTGGTTCGGCGCTGAGCTGTCGGCGGAAAACAAGAAACAGATGTGGGCGCCCTACGGCTTCGCCCGCGGATTCTGCGCCCTCGCCGACGGGACCGAGGTCCTTTACAAGTGCACCGCCATTTACAACCCAAAAACGGAGGGCGGGATCTACTTTGCCGACCCGGCTGTGGGCATCCCCTGGCCCACGGACCCGGCTTCCGCCGTGACCTCAGAACGCGACCGCAACGCCCCCACGCTGGCGCAATGGCTGGCCTCGCCGCTCTCGGAACACATCAAGTATCCTGGGTAGTCACTGGCCTAAGGACTGCAAAGCTGCTTTACCAGCAATGTATACTCATAGCATCCTGCAGCAAGCGAGGTCCGCCGAAATCTGACTGATGCCAACGGGGAGAGCTATAAACGAAGTCCTAATTGAGGAAGAAAAAGAGCCAGTGCCCAGCGCCGGCGCTGAAAGAGTGCGCGACTGGCTGTCTGCCGCCGACTTTCTCTGGTCGCGGCGGCTGCGGGTGCTTGGGTGGGCGATTGCCGGGACCCTCCTGTCCGCGGTGCTTACCTACAAAATCTGCAAATTTGAAGCCACCGTGCAAATCATGCCTCCGGACAGCGGGGGCGGCGGCCTATCCGCCCTGGCGGCGACTGGCCTGCTCAAATCGCCCGGCATGGCGGGACTCGCGGGCATGGCCGGAGACATGCTCGGCATCAAGAGCACCGGTGCGCTGTTCATCAAAGTGATGCAGAGCCGCACCGTGGAAGACAAACTGGTTGACCAGTTTGATCTGCGCAAAGGGTGGTTCGGCGAAGTAGCCCGGGAAGACGCGCGCGAAAAATTGCTGTCGCGGACCACCATTGTGGAAGACAAGAAAAGCGGCGTGATCAGCGTGACGGTGCGCGATCGCAACCAGCAGAAAGCCGCGGACCTTGCCGGAGCGTATGTCCATGAACTGGACGCGGTCATGCGCAAGACCAGCACCTCGGCGGCCGGCCGGGAACGCGAGTTCATCGAAGGGCGGCTGGCGGAAGAGAAGAAAGCCCTGGACGAATCCGAGCAGAATTTCAGCCAGTTCGCCAGCAGCTCCATGGCGCTTGACGTCCCGCAGCAAACCCGTGTGATGGTGGAAGCGGCCGCGCGGCTGCAGGGAGAGATGATTGCGGCGAAGGCCGAGCTGGAAGGCCTGGGGCAGATCTATACTGCGGAAAATCCCCGCGTCAGGACGCTCCGCACCCGCGTGAATGAGCTGCAGAAGGCCATGGACCGGCTCAACACGGGGAGCACAGGCAAACCCGCGGCCGGTGATTCGCCCAACAGCCCGTATCCTTCGGTCAAGAAGCTGCCGCTGGTGGGCGTGGAGTGGGCCAACCTTTATCGCAACACAAAGATTCATGAAACGGTGTTCGAACTTCTGACGCAGCAATACGAAGTGGCCCGGATCCAGGAGGCCAAGGACATCGCCACGGTCAAGATCCTGGACGCGGCGGTGGTCCCGGAAAAAAGGCACCCCAGCCCCACGCTGGTGATCGTCCTAGGCGCACTGATCAGCGCGCTTCTGGCTTGCTGCGGGCTGTACATGCAATACCGGTGGCTACAGCGGGGCCCTGACGATCCCTGGCGCATTTTGATGGCGACCATCTTCCGGCGGAACAAAGACATCTCAGCCACGTAGCGACCGGCGCGAAAAGGAAAAAGGCAAAAGAGAAGCTGAACAGGTTTTGAATTTCTAGCGGACCGCGCCAGTAAGGCCCGCATCGCAAAAATCATTCGAGCATTCATGAACACCCCGTCCTTGCTTCCGCCGGTCGAGTCCCCTGAGGTAGCGGATACCTCTCCGCCTCCGCGAGCGGCGCAGCTGACCAGCGCCCGCCTGCTGGCCGGCAATACTCTTTGGAGCCTGGTGGGCGTGTGCTCCCCCGCGCTGGTCGCCGTCTTCTGCCTGCCGGTGCTCACTCGCTTGCTGGGGACGGACCGCCTGGGCATGCTGACTCTGGCCTGGGTGGTGGTGGGATATTTCGGACTCTTTGATTTCGGCCTGGGACGCGCCCTGACCAAACTGGTGGCCGAGAAACTGGGCCAGGGCGAAGCGGCAAAAATCCCGCCGCTGGTGTGGACGTCAGTGGTCCTGATGGGCGGGATTGGCCTGATCGGCACGGTGGTGATGTTCGCGCTCTCGCCGTGGATTGTGCATTCGATTGTAAAAGTGCCGGCCGGCCTGCGCGACGAATCACTCACGGCCTTTTACTGGCTGAGTATCTCCATTCCCATTGTGGTGATTACCGCGGGGCTGCGCGGAGTGCTGGAGGCCCTGCAGAAATTTCGCCTGGCCACGGCCATCCGCGTCCCTCTGGGCATTTTCACCTATGTGGGTCCGGTGCTGATCCTGCCTTTTTCGCGCAGCCTGGTGCCGATTGTGGCCGTCCTGGTGGCGGCGCGCGCAGCGGCCCTCATCGCCCACTTCTGGGCGTGCTTCCGGGTGCTGCCGGAATTGCGGCGGTCCTGGCAGTTTGACCGCGCTTCCGCCGGCCCGCTGTTCCGCTTTGGCACCTGGATGACGGTGAGCAACATTGTTGGACCCATGATGGTCACCTTTGACCGCTTCGTCATCGGCGCGCTGGTTTCCGTGACGGCGGTGGCTTATTACGCTGTGCCTTCTGAAGTGGTTAGCAAGTTGATGTTGTTTCCCGCCGCGCTGACCGCGGTTTTGTTTCCGGCTTTCTCCACGGCCCACGCCGGCCAGCGCGAACGGGTTTCTTTTCTGTTTGAATCCAGCGTCAAGCTGATCTGCGTGGCCATGTTCCCGATCATTCTCGCCGTGGTGGTTTTTGCCCCGGAAGGCCTGCGGCTCTGGCTGGGCAACGATTTCGCCCAGAACAGCGCGTGGGTGGTCCGTTGCCTGGCCGTGGCCATTTTCGTGAACAGCGTGGGCCAGGTGCCGTTTGCCCATCTGCAAGCCGCCGGGCGGCCGGACATCACGGCCAAGCTCCATTTGTTTGAGCTGCCTCTGTACATTGCAGGTTTGCTGGTACTGGTAAGGATGGCCGGCATCCGTGGCGCCGCCCTGGCCTGGCTGCTGCGCACTACCGTGGATTCCGTCCTTATGTTCGCGTTTTCACAACGAGTGGCCCCGGAAAACAGCGCGGTGGTCGCCAAGCTTGGTTTGCTGGCAGGTGGCGGAGTGCTGTTTCTCGCATTGGGAGCCGTGGAGATGGCGCTGACGTTGAAGGTGCTGGCCATGGTGGTCATGACCGCCGGCTCCGCGCTCCTGCTGTGGCGGTGGGCCCTTTCGCCGCGGGAAAAGACTTTGCTCAGCTCGCTGATGAGAGGCACCAATGCCGCCGGCTGAACATCGAGGGTTGGCGATGAGGAATCGCGTCGCGGGTCTTTCGGTCCCTGATCCAACGCCGGTGCTGTTCCTGATCGCCGCGGCGTCAGCCCTGTTGTATTCCATGGAGAGCATGCGCTGGGCCGCGCTGCTGCTGCCCGGAATTATCCTGCTGCCGGCGATTGTCTATCTTCTCTCCAACAACCTGGCAATCGCCCTGGGCACGCTGATGGCCAGCGCCGCCATGCCCCGTTTCTTCCTGGAAGTCGGAACGCTCAAGGCGCGCCCCGAACACATGATCACCGGGCTGCTGTGCCTGGGAGCGGTCATTATTTACAAACGCAATCGCGAACCGCTGCGCTGGATTTTTCCTGACGTCCTGGTGCTCGCTTTCGTTGCCTTGAATACTTACAGTTCGTTATTCAAGTCCCCTGCGCCCAGCCAGACGATCAAATGGTCCATTCAGCAGTCGCTGGTGGTGGTGACGTATTTCCTGGTGCGCTTGCTGGCCGGCAACCGCGAGCGGTGGCGCCAGGCCGTCCGCATCATGCTGCTGATCGGCGCAGCCGAAGCGGTGTACGCGGTGATTTGTTTCTATTCCAGCATGTTCTTCGGCAGTGAATTTGGAGTTGAGCCGGGACAATACGAAACCATCCCAGGGATTTACGCCACGCAGTATGAAGCCAACATTCTGGGATCGTACAGCGGCGCGTGCCTGATCATCATGCTGGTGATGTATTTCCGCGAGCGCGAAAGAAAATTCCTCTGGGGCATCGCCTGCACCTTTGCGGGACTGCTCATAAGCCTCTCTCGCGCTGCCATAGGCGCCACCGTCTTGGCCCTGTTCGTTCTGGCGGTCTATGCGTTCGCCACCAAACTGGCGAGCAAGGCGGCGCTGGCCAGGGTGGCGGCGGCCGTCCTGGCGGTCTGCCTGGTGCTTGGTCCTGCGGTGTGGCCCCTGTACGTGGACCGGTTCAGCACTCTGGATGTTTCCGATCCGTCCGCGGACGCCAATACCAAGATCCGGCTGCTGATGACCGGAGAAGCCATCGCCGATATCCTGGAGAGCCCGGTGTTTGGCAAGGGCACCGCGAGCTTTCAATTGACATTTGACTATTCGGACATCGGCTACGGCGACCTGGGTGTGGCCGGCTCCATTCCCAATACCGAGATCAGGATTCTGCACGATACCGGCGCCATCGGCTTGGCGGTATTCTTATGGTTTGTCGCTGTGGTGACGGTGCGCGCCGGCAAGCTGGCCTGGCGCACCGCGAATCCGGAGTTGGCCGGCCTGCTGCTCTCCAGCGTGGTTTACCTGATTGCTTTCCAGGCCACCGACGCCAGCATTTTGGCTTTTCCCTGGATTCACATTGGATTAATCGCGTCATACCTGGCCATGCAAACCAAGCCGGGTGAAAAACCGGCATTGTTCAGCGGCGAGAGCGCGCGCGAATTATCATAGCCACGCAGCCGGGCCAAGCCCTGAATGGCAAAATAAAAGACGGCGAGTTGCAAACACGAAAAGGTTGATGACGAAACCGGCAAATCCCGAACCGCGCAAGCTGCGCATCGCCATCTGCGGCGGGCGCGGCATCCCTTCGTCCTACAGCGGTTTTGAGACGTTTTTTCTTGAGCTGGCACCGCGCCTGGCGGCGCGCGGTCACGACGTCATTGTCTATTGCCGCAAGTCGCTCTTTCCTGAACGGCCTCCAACCTACCAGGGCGTGCGGCTGATCTACCTGCCCAGCATTGAAACCAAGAATCTGGGCACTTTCACCCACACTCTGGCCTGCATGATGGACGTGCTGCGCCGCGACGTGGACGCCTTGCTGGTCACCAACGTGGCCAACGCGTTTCACTGCATCATCCCGCGCCTGTTTCGCAAGCGATGCGCGCTGTGCGTGGACGGAATCGAATGGAAGCGAGGCAAATGGGGCGCAGTGGGGAAAGCCTACTTCTACATGAACGCCCGGATGTGCGGAAAGATCCTGCCCAAGGGCATCATCACGGACGCCTACGCAATGCGCGATTTGTATCTCGACAAATTCAACACGCCCTCAGCGTGCATCGCGTACGGCACCAACCTGGGCGTTTCGACTGACCCGGATGTCGTCCGCCAATACGGTTTGGAGCCCGGAGGCTATTACCTGGTTCTGGGCCGCCTGGTGCCAGAGAACAGCGCGGACCTGGTGGTGGAAGGATTCAACCGCGCGGACACCAAACGCGTGCTGGCCATCGTAGGCGACGCCAACTACAAGAGCAGCTTTGTCGCTGCCTTGGAATCTCGCGCGGGGAGCCGCGTGCAGTTTCTGGGACGCGTGGACAACCCGGCCCACGTCAAGGAACTTTATTGCAATTCTTACGCCTACATCCACGGGCACACCGTGGGCGGGACCAATCCGGCGCTGCTGCACGGACTGGGATACGGCACTTGCGTGCTGGCGCGCGCGAATCCCTTCAATGAGGAAGTGCTGGCCGGGCACGGGATTCTTTTCAACGACGCCGCTGATCTGGCGGAGAAGATCGGATTCATTGAGAAAAATCCCGCGGTGGCCGCCGACTATCGCCGCCGCGCACCGGAGCGAGTCCGCCAGGCCTACCTCTGGGAACACATCGCCGACCAATACGAGGAATTCTTCTTCCAATTGGCGGACGGACAAGACCCCACGCGCGTCCACTCCAGCGTGCATCAGGTTGCTCGCCAGTTGCGCGAAGAGGTGCCGCAAACCGGGGGTGCCGTGCGATGAGGGTCGCGGTGCTGGGCGCGAACGGCCAACTGGGGCACGACGTTACCGCCGCATATATTGCTGCGGGCGAAGAAGTCTTTGCGCTCACCCACCAGCATTTGACGATTGAGTCGCTGGAGTCGGTGAAGCAGGCGCTTGACGGCGTCCGTCCTGAAGTCGTGGTGAACACCGCGGCGTTTCACCATGTGGAGCGATGTGAAACCGAAGTTCAGCGGGCCTTCGAGGTAAATGCGCTGGGCGCACGCAACGTCGCGCTGGCCAGCGTGGCCTTGGGAAGCCGGCTGGTGCAGATCAGCACGGACTACGTGTTTGACGGCGCCAAAGGCGCGCCTTACGTGGAAGAAGATCTGCCGCGGCCGCTGAACGTGTATGCCAACAGCAAACTCGCCGGCGAATACTTTGTGCGCGGCGCCAATCCCCGGCACTTCGTCATGCGCGTTTCCGCCATCTACGGCCTGCATCCCTGCCGGGCCAAAGGCGGCCTGAATTTTGTTGACACCATGCTGAAGCTGGCCCAGGAACGCGACCGCCTCCGCGTGGTGAATGACGAATTTGTCAGCCCAACCTCCACCGTGGAGATTGCCCGGCAGGTGGTCGCGCTGGGCCGCACGGAAGAGTACGGGCTGTACCACGCCACCGCCGAGGGCAGTTGTTCCTGGTATGAGTTTGCCCAGACCATCTTTGCACTCACCGCAACGCGCGTCGCTCTGGAACCGGCGTTGCCCGGAGAATTCGGCACAAAAGTGACCCGTCCAAAATATTCCGTGCTGGAAAACCGCGCGTTGAAGAACAAGTCACTCAACTTGTTCGGCCACTGGAAAGACGGGCTGAAAGCGTACCTGGCAGCGCGGGAAAAAGCCAACGTCGTGGCGCGAACCTGAACACCGCCGGGTTGCCCTGTTCCTGACTGCAAATCTGGATCATGTCAGGTACAATCCCCGAGCGCACCATGCATCCCAAAGATTTCCAGAAGCCGCTGCGAGACTTCTTTCGGAAACGCCGCTTCAAGACTTTTCTGGCGGATTACCAGGCGTGCAGGACCATCCTTGACGTGGGCGGCTTCCGTTGCACTTGGGAACTTATTGGGCGGACTGACGGCGTCACGCTGTTAAATATCCAGAATCCTGAAGACAAAGACGGGTTTGACCACATCCTCGCTTCTGCTTTGGCCATGCCGCTCCCCGATAAGTCGTTCGATCTGGCATTTTCAAACTCGGTGATCGAGCACGTGGGCAGCGAAGAGAACCAGTTTCAGTTCGCCAAAGAAATGATGCGAGTCGGCAAAAGGATCTACTGCCAGACGCCTTCGCGGCTCTTCCCCATTGATCCCCATCTGACCACTCCCTTTCTTCATTGGCTGCCCGTCCGCTGGCTCACACCTACTTTTCTTCGCTACTTCACGCTCAACGGATGGCTGTGGGGAAAGCCTTACGAGTACGACGTGACGTGGATTTCAAAAGCCAAGTTGCGCAAGATGTTTCCCGGCTGCAAGATCAAAACCGAGCGCTTTCTCCTGCTGCCGAAATCATTCATCGTGACCAGCTAGACAGCGATTGCTGTCTGATCTTTTGCGGCGGGAATACGAAGTTGGGGCTGGGGCCAACTTGGTTGTGCGCAGCCGGCTAGAACGCCGGCCGTTCGAGAAGACTCAGCAGGTACTCGCCATAGCCGTTCTTGGCCAGGGCAGCCGCCAGAGTCTGCAATTGCTGGCGATCAATAAATCCCAAACGGAAAGCGATTTCCTCCGGGCAGGCCACCTTCAAGCCTTGCCGCTTTTCAATGGTCTGTATGAACAGCGCGGCTTCCACCAGGGAGTCGTGGGTGCCGGTGTCCAGCCAGGCCGTGCCGCGGCCCAGGATTTCCGCGTGCAGCTGGCCCCGCTCCAAATACCAGCGGTTCACGTCAGTGATTTCAAGTTCGCCGCGGTGCGAAGGCTTGACTCCCGCCGCGACCTCGGCAACCTGTTCGTCGTAGAAATAAAGTCCGGTCACCGCGTAGCGCGACTTGGGGTCTTTTGGCTTCTCCACGATCTTCAGCGGTTCGCCTCGCTCGTCAAATTCGATGACGCCATAACGTTCCGGATCGTGCACCGGGTAGGCGAACACAGTGGCGCCGGCGGTGCGGCCCGCGGCTTCCTGCAAGGTCTTGGAGAGATCATGCCCGTAGAAAATGTTGTCACCCAGGACCAGCGCGCTGGGATGGCCTTTGACGAAATCTTTGCCGATGATGAACGCCTGCGCCAGGCCTTCCGGCGCCGGCTGCACCGCGTAGCGGAGATGAATGCCCCATTTGCTTCCGTCGCCCAGCAGCTCTTCAAAGCGGGGTGTGTCCGCCGGAGTGGAAATCACCATGATGTCCCTGATCCCCGCCAGCATGAGCACGCTCATGGGGTAATAGATCATGGGCTTGTCATAGATGGGCAGCAGTTGCTTGGAAATGGCCTGCGTCACCGGATAGAGGCGGCTGCCGGACCCGCCCGCCAGAATAATTCCTCGCCGCTTAGTCGCCATGGTCCCCCGAGTGATGCTGTCCCGCATGGTATTGAAGGTCCAGCCAGTCACGATAAGCGCCGCTGGTCACATTCTCAATCCAATTTTGGTTTTCCAGGTACCAGGCAACTGTCTTGCGCAAGCCGCTGGAGAAGCTTTCTTGCGGCGACCAGCCGAGTTCCTTGCGGATCTTCCTGGTGTCCACGGCATAGCGGCGGTCATGGCCGGGGCGGTCTTTGACAAACTCGATGAGCGACTCGTAGCGCGTTCCCGGGCGCAGCTCAGACAGGATTCCGCAGATCTCGCGGACCACGTCAAGATTGCTGCGCTCGCAGTTGCCGCCGATGTTGTAGGTCTCACCCACCACGCCGCGATGCAGCACCTGGCGCACGGCTTCGCAATGGTCGCCCACGTGGAGCCAGTCGCGGATGTTCAGGCCGTCGCCGTAAACCGGCAGCGGCGCGCGCTTGAGAGCGTTGCAGATCATCAGCGGGACCATCTTCTCCGGAAACTGGTAAGGCCCGTAATTGTTCGAGCAATTGGTGGTCAGCACCGGGAGGCCATAGGTGTGGTGAAAAGCCCTGACCATGTGATCGGATGCCGCCTTGGACGCCGCGTAAGGGCTGTTGGGAGCGTAAGGAGTGGTTTCCATGAAGGCCGGGTCATCTGGGCCCAGCGATCCGTACACCTCGTCGGTGGAGATGTGAAGGAAGCGAAAGTCCTGGCGGGCGCCGTCGGGCAGCGTCGTCACGTACTGGCGAGCTTCCTGCAGCAGATGGAACGTGCCTTCAATGTTGGTGCGGATAAAATCTTCCGCGCTGTGGATGGAACGGTCCACATGGCTCTCCGCGGCAAAATGGACGATGGCCCGGGGCTGCTGCGACTGTAACAAGTCAGCCACCAGCCGGCGGTCGCCGATGTCGCCGTGGACAAAAGTGTGGCGCGGATCGTTGGCGACGCTGGCCAGGTTGGCCAGGTTGCCGGCGTAGGTGAGTTTGTCCAGATTCACCACCGGCGAATCTTCGCGGCGCAGCCAATGCAAAACGAAATTGGATCCAATAAAACCGGCGCCGCCGGTGACCAGGATTGGCTTCAAAAAGTGCGCTCCGTGAAGCAAAGATTTCTATTGAATGGCGGATGAGGCAGTCACGAGCGAAACCGTCTCCGCCCCCTAATTCCCTGGTAACAGGGAATAATACAGGGAAATTCGCACGCGTGGGTAGCCCACACGAGAGAAAGCGCGCTTCCTGCCTGCATTCAACTCTCCTGAAGCGATACCATCCTCAAATCGTAACAGGGAATGAACAGGGACTTATCAGGGGACTTAACAGGGAAATGTCAGGGGACACCAAGGACACAACTGTCTGTGGCCACAATGTTTAGGTGAGAACCGACTATCCGACCAAAGCGGAGGGTCCGAGCATTCGTCCTGGATGACGGGCATCCGGAAACGACCGCTTCAATTCTCCGGATTGCTGACACCAGGAACCAACCTTGGCGCCTCCCAAAAAGCCCGTTTGTGGCCAACCTCCGGTTGGCCGACAACCCGTGCGCGACCGGGAATCCCGTCGCCGCATGACGACCAATCGCCCAATCCGAGCCAGCTGCGCGCATCCGGCCCTTTTTATCACTGGAGAGATTGTGCAAAAGGGTTTAGATCTGGAACTCCGTTTCTCATGAAGAGGTACTGTCGCCTATTTGGGAGCATTCTTGAGAGCACCTGAAGGCGGTTGCTGTGTTATGTGCTACTTAGAACGGCTCCGAACTCTGGCAAGCAGCACAAAGTTTTCTGCCCAAACCATCAAGTATCACGTCAGGCTAAATGGAAAAGATTGACCGCCCAACTTAGAAATGATAACCTCCAGCATCCCAGATCACATTTCAAAGCTGCGTAACCGCGTCTGTGCAAATAAATCAGTGTGTGAGCAGTCCAACCAAACATGAACTAGAAGTTTCTTTAAGGTTTAGCTCAGTCTAAGATACGAGGAAGTGAGATTGCGATGGGACATTATGAAAAGGAAGCAAACGGCCGACACCCGGGGTTAATAATTTACCTGCTCGATATAAGTGGCTCGATGGCCGAACCATTTCAAGGTGCAAGGAAGATTGACTACGTGAACCGTGCCCTGGCCAGCACGCTGCAGCGGATGATTCAAAGATCAACTAAAGGCAGGGTTATTTCACCGCGTTACCGCCTGGCAATGTGTGCATATAGCGACCAAGCGTTAGACATGCTCGGCGGGATACGAACGATCGATGAGGTCGCGGCGATGGGTAATCCCACGCTGTCGCCAACTAATAGCACTGATACCCACGCCGCGTTCCTGTGGGCGCGCGATCTTCTTAGGCGCGAACTGCCAAACCTGTCAGGCATGCCCGCGCCCATGGTTTGTCATCTGACGGATGGTGTATACACTGCTTCCGATCCGGAACCTCTGGCACATGAGATCATGCAAATGTCGAATGATGACGGGCATGCATTAGTCGAGAACATTTATGTTGGCCCTGATCTCACAGACGGCACGATTGGGAAAATTGAAAGCTGGCCTGGTCTTACGGATGATTCCCAGCTTCGAAACACATACGCCAAAAAGCTCTTTCACATGTCATCCTCTCTCCCCAAGAGTTACGCCAACATGATCAAGGATGAAGGTTATGCAATGCTGCCAGGCTCGAGAATGTTGATCCCAGGCAGCAACAGCGAACTAATCGAATTGGCATTCACGATGTCTGGGGCGACCCCGGTGGGATAGGGGCAACCGTACGGGCAATTATTAGTTCCGATCTCTTAGCTGCCCGCCAAACAGTGCAATTCGAGAACTTGGTCGCTGCGAAGCTTTGCGATGAAAGGTCACTATACAAGTGGAAAAGCTCATCCCAGGTGTTCTTCATGACAGTCGCGTGGTTTGGGCACATCCGGAACGTGGCGGTATTCAGTTTTTTCGTGGGGTAGTTCATCTTAAAAAAGGTCTGACTCTGGAGGTGCAGCTCGGATATCGTCGATACATCGACTTTGACAAGACAAATGCTAGTGGACAAGATGCGGCTGGAGTCCGTTTTGACGATTCCTTTCTTGTGGGCGTTATTGCGGATGGAGTATCGCAATCCTTTTTTGGAGATCTGGCAGCAACGCACGTTTCGAAGTGGCTCCTTGACAAGCTGTGGGAAAATCGAGAATACGCGCCGGAAATACGTGATCTTGAGAAGGGACTCGGTGAGCAGGAAAAGGTTCTAGCTGCAGTCGTTGAGGCGTACTCTATCAATGATGTTGAGATGCCTATGCTTCGCACTGCCCTGGAAAGCATGAGGAAACTGGGTTCCCAATCCGTTTTTTCCGCTTTCATTTGGGATCTATCAAAACAAACGGGGTCCTTCTATCAGGTTGGAAATGTAGCGGCTAGGATTTATTGTCGTGACAAGTCGCCGGAGTTATTCCAGGGAACGAACGGCAGGTGGTCCAGCGCACAAAAGAGCAAGCTCCAGCTCTCCCAAATTCCTTTGGGAGATTGCGTTGGGCTTGTGCTCAGCTCTGATGGCGTCGAGAACAGTTGGGCTGCGCGTGACCCTAAGGAGTTAACGCAAACGGCCTTCACTGAAGTCGCCGAGCCCATGGCGGCGGTCGATGACGTATCTTTCGTCTCTGCATTCATCAGGAAGACCGGGGTCGGCGCAAAAGCTGTCCAGCCGGGAAGAACTCTTGAAAAGCCACCAGTGCACCGAACTCCCGATCCACGGCGGGTCTCGCCAGATTCATCGACCAATTTAGGAACTGATTCAACTCACGGGCAGAAGACAGAGGCTGTCAAGTCGCCGATCACTCCCGATGAACATTTCAGTCGCGCGTTGGCCCAACGACTATCGAAAAGTCGCAACGCAAGTTCTGTAGGTCGACTGCCTCTTTGGAACTATCTTAACGGCTTCGTGCAGGGGGCCCTTTTCGCTCTGCTTCTGGCCTCTGTCACAATAGGTTATTTCTGGATTGAAAATCGAGTTAGCTTTGGACGGGAGGCAGATCGGCTCAGACCGTCTGTCGCATCTAGTGACGATTCAGGGACTAAGAAGTCGGTCGTTGTTCCGGCTCATAACGATCCGGCGGGTTCCTCTGGTCCTGCCGGAGTGGGCGTAAAGACTGCGCCTCAGGATGCCGAAGCCTCCCCGGATGGAGATCCTTCGAACAGCAAAGTTACTGCGTCACCTGGCAAAGACAAGACTTCACCCATCCGAGCACGGGTTGTTAAGGAATGGACCACGGAAGACTTTCTGGCCCGTTATCGAAGTTCCATGGCACCTCGGTTGCAAGGATTTCTGAAATCACCCGACCATGGAATTGTATTGCGGATTTCCTTGTCCACATCATTGGCAACTAAAGTCGATTTAAGAGATGGCTCCCAGTTGCTGTTCAAACACCCAGTTAGCTCTGGCGAAACTGTTTTTTTCGATGGCAATCCCGCGTTCGCCACAAAAAAAGACAAGATTGTGCATCTGCGGCTGTACCGCAAAACCGGAGGTCCTGTGGTCGATCTGCCAACTACGCTCAAGCCAGGTATCAGCTGTTACGAGCTTGAAATTCTACAAGGAGAGATCGAATAGCAGACATGAGCAACAAGTTCAATCCTGCTCCCCAGGAAACCATAACTCTCGTTAATGAACGGTATGTTGTTCAGCCTCATCCCAGTGCAGCCGGCGTCGCGTTCTCCGCTGAAGGTAGACGCGGTACAGTCTACGGTATCGCTAAAAGCAGCGACAAGACCCCGTACGCGCTGAAAGTATTCAAGGCGCGATATCGAAACAGCGCTTTGATGGACGCCGCTCGCCGTCTTAAGCAGTTTGAGAATCTTGAAGGAATGCTGGCGGCTCGACGCACGATCATTGAGCCGACCAACGCAGTAGCCAGGAAATACCCGGAGCTGGAGTATGCGATGTTGATGCCCTGGGTGGAAGGGGCCACATGGTTTGACGTTCTCAATCGGCTGGGAAAAACCGGTCCGGTTTTCGATTCGGGAACCGCCTTCGCGCTCTGCAATGTCTTCTTGTCAGTCATGGCTGGTTTGGAACGGGTGGGAATTGCACATACTGATATTTCGCCAGGGAACGTAGCTGTCAATGAAGCCACTACGGATGTACAGCTGCTGGACCTGGAAGACCTGTATGTTCAGGGCAGCAATCCACCAAAACATAGAAACATGGGAGCGAGTGGGTACAACCACCCGACCGCCGATCAGGGCCATTCGACTTGGTGCCCGGAGGGGGATCGATATGCAACGGCGATTCTAGCGAGCGAAATACTATTATCTGCAGATCCAGTACTGTCATCCCGTGCGGGCGACAACGGATTATTTGGCGGCAATCGATATTCTCAGGAGAGTATTGAGACTTTCACTGAAGCTCTCCCTTACCTTCAATCCGTGGCGCCTAATTTCGCTCCACTTGTTGAAAAAGCCTGGTACTCCGCCAAATTGTCCGACTGTCCCAGCGTCGGTGCGCTCTATACCGCGATCGCGAAAGACACACCGATCATTCCAATGAATATCCCGGGAGTAACATGGGGAGGGTCGTCAGCGCGTACGCAGACAGCGGCTGGTCCGGTTACGGTAACCAGACAACCCGGGCAGTCCTCCAATGCGCAGCAGAATTCATCAACACCTGGTGTTTCCTGGGGCAGATCCCAATCCGTGAGCACATGGCCATCCGGTGCCACATCTTCCGGCGGCTCGAGCGTCGTTACGACTCAAGCCGGTCCGGCGGGAGTCGGAGGCTGGCTTGCTTTATTTGTTTTTGGACTTCTTGTGGTCAATCCCTTGTTCGCCATTGCCGCTTTGATCACATTGAATTCGCCCTTAGCCTTCTTTTCCAATGGCTTCGCCGTCTTTAGCGTAATTACTGGAATATGTCTGCGGAACCAGCATGTTCCGAGGTCGGTTCAAGTGGCGAAGTGGTTCCTCGTATCCATAACTGCGTACGCGGCCATACAACTGGTAGTCTCGATATTCACAAATCCGCCTGAGCAAATGAACGTGGCCCTTACTCAGTTCTTCAGCATCCTGAGCTTTCAGAGTATCTGGTTCTTGTACCTCATTAAGTCCAAAAGGGTTCGTGCCACCTACGGCACCAACTAGGCCCGCACAGAGATCATGTGTCGGTAGATGACGGTTGTTCCCCAATCTCACTTCGCTCCGGGCCAAGCGTCTCTGGGCAGTCGCTTCTTTAAAGCCCGTGTCTCCGTAATCCTACGCGCAATCCTTTCACCGATCTGATTAGGTGGTGAATCGGCATTTTTGTGAACAATATCTTTGATGACAATAACGAAGCCAGCAGCACGGTAGACGCCAGAGCATGCTACAGCTTCTTTAATAGCCGGTCGATCAATTCAGTGACCTGCGCCTGGGAAGCCTCACGCAACATGATAAGAAGCAACGTGGTCTGACTCCATTCTTTCCATATGCGGCGCATCACTTCAATGCCGCCGCCGCTGCCAATGCCTATGAAACCAGCAAGCATCTTCGCCTGAGTGCTGTTGGTGGGATGAGCCGCGAGATAATAGGAACAGAATGACACACCGAACATCAGCGCGACCTCTATGGCCGCAAATACAACAAGCTGTTGCTTTCGGTAACTTGAGAGATCGTCAATCAACTCCTTAGAGACGCCGCCTGCCTTCAGCCGGCGGTCGCTGGCACGTTGCAGAATGCTTTTCAGGTTTGTCATAAAGTCTCCTGGTTTAATAACTACGCCGAATGTTCTCGTCCGACATCCTTGATGAACTGTGCGAGCGTGCTGCCCGCGACAAGACGTGCCTGCTGATAAGACATCCCATGATCAATGACGAGCGATAAAGCGATCTCTATACACTTGGCATGCCACAAAAATTCCTGAACAGCTGGAAACTGAATCGTTCTCAATTGCTGCCGTCGGCGATTCGCGATGTAATCTGCCAGGATCGTCGAAGTGCAGGTTGTTAAATCGAGCACGCCGCTGAAGCCATTCCATACCGCCGACTCAACTTGCTCTTTGGAATGCAGACCATCAAAAAGCTCCAGACGATTCCCCGGCTGGAGGAGACCCGCGAATGTTTGATCGAGATAATCTCGCGCTCGCGAACGCAAGGTCAATTCGGTCTCCAGAATGCGATCGACGCTGCTGTGACCGCTCTCTGCCTCATCCCGGTAGAGCGAGATGGCTTCCGAGAGTATCTCCGGAAGGCTAAGCTGGTCATTGGCAGTTGCTTTCAGCTGCCACCAAGGCCGCTTTGGCGGGGAATTGCCTCTGTCCTGTACGCCTGCGAGTTCCTGTAGCCGCTTGCAGAGCCGATTCGCGGTTGCACCTGAGTTCCTCCCTGCGCATTCAACGAAAGCGTGAATGTTAACCGGTTGAATAAGGTCTTCGGGTATTAGTTCGTAAGCCTTCCAGTGTGCGAACAAGATAATAATGTCGTGTGTTTCACTTGACTGGCGCAGGATGTCCAAATTGGCTTCAGGCACCACATCGACCCGCTTTTGCTCAGCTCTCTTGATCAATTCCAATAACGGCTCAGCAACCAGTGGCGAGTACTCAGACGTCCATCGTTCACGAAGTATGGGCTCGCGGTCGGGACTGTCAGCCTTCAAATATGAAGGGTTAAACTTTGAAAGCCAGTCAGACGTGATCACACGCGAAACAAAGGTGTCGTAGTCGGTCGGCACTCCCAAAAGCAAACAAATTTTCGGAATGTGATGATTATGAGCCGCCATTGGGTTCGTTTTGCAATTCTATCTTTGTGAGAAGGATATCTGTATCTCCTTCATGAACCACGAGTATTAACCTCTTAACTTGCGCATTCGGCAGAGACCTTAGCTCATTTCTCACACTCATCAAATACTGGGCGAGATTTGCTTCGGCAAGCGATGCCTCTCCAGCCGCTTTTTCATGGGCGCCGCGAAGGTGGGATATACCCTGTGGTGAGTCGTTATCGCTGAAACCTGCGATTACCGAGAGATCAGGAGGAGGTTGTGGCGAATCGGATCCAAATGATACCTTGATCGCCGTGGGGATTCCATCCCGGCCGTCATCCCATCCTACTTGCTTCAGCATGCCTCCAATGTCTTCACGCTCTAGTTTGGTGATCCGAGCACTTCGCCAGGTTTCTTTTGGGATAGAACCGCCCAACCTTTCCAGTAGTTTCTTACCGTTTGCCGCTAGGGTCTCGAGTATGGTTTTCAGGAAAGTCCGCTTGCCGCTCAGGTCTTTTTCGACAATCGCTGATACGCGACCGTCTGCGCCTGTGCTATTCGGACTTAAGGCTTCCACCAATTCAGTCCAACCAGTCTGAGTCCCTTTGTCGTTCCCGAGCGAACGTGCCAGGGCCTGCACGTGAGCCTCGGGTTCATCCAGAAAGATAACCGGTTTCTCTTTTAGTAAGCCGCGCCTGTTTGTTAGGAACAGTAGTTGATCACGAAGCGAGGGAGTATCTCGAATTTCATAAGCCAGAGTGGGCGGTGGTGCATGCGGATTTTTTTCCGTTATATACGCGGTCTGCTGTTCGTCTCTGGCAACGAAGATGCAGCAATCGTTTTTCTCAGCGATAGCGCGCAGATCTTGCACAAAGGGTTCTTTTCCAAAATAAGGACGCCGACCTAAGCGCCCAAAGGGCTTTTTCGCAGACAACTCCGCGCTCGAAACTAATTCCAACGCGTCAGCGCGCGTCCGAAGGAAGGAAGGTTCCTTCACCAAGGCTTCCAACGCGGCGGAATCGGTTTCGCCGCGATGTTCTACCGCCCGTGCAAGATCCGTCGCGTGACTCTCTACGGAATCTGAAAGGCCAGGGTTGTAATACAAGGTTCTTGTTCCATCGGGGTTCTGTGATAGGCGAAAACCCACGGTGTCCGGTGACGATTGCAAACGCAGTGCGCCGGAGTTCATATTATGTCCGCCGGTCGCTCCCTGAAGACCGTCTTTCCTGTCCCATGACAAAACAATGGAAGCCGTTCTGATGGGCACATCTTTATCATCCTCAGAGGCGGCCTGGACATAACCACTTCTCATCGTCTCCAGGTTGCCGGCCACAGTGGCAACAATCGAGAGCTCATTGCCAATACCCATGAGTGGATCATTGTCACGCAAGGCTTTTAATTCAATTGCTCTTGCTTTCAGAGCCGCTTCTCTTTTGTCGAGTTCCAGCTTCATGCGATCCAAATTTGATTGTTCGACAGACAATGAAGAGCTCTTCCTCACCAAAGCGTTATATGCATTCACATCCTTATCAAAGAGAACTGCATCCTTATTGAAAGAATCCTTGAGCGAGTTCACTTTATCCATTATAGGTTGAAAGAATTTAATCGCTGCGTCGCGGTCCGCAAGAATCTTTCCCAGACGGTTAGTCGACATCCGAGGGTTTTGCTGGTGAAAGGCCGCCAGCTTTGGCAGCAAGGACTGCGAGATCAACTTCTCTGGAGCCGTTATTTTATGGGATTCAACGTCATCAATCAGTTGTGTGATGGCCATCGCCAAGGTAGTGGTGGCGGCAGATCGCGATCCATAGGATTCTTGAGCACGGAGTGACTGTTGCGGCGTTGACCCTTCTTTTGCGATTGCCCGAAACAGTTGGTACAAGGTTGTGTACTGGGCAGCTCTGGCGAGATTCGGGTCCTTCAGATCGGCGAAATACTTATAGGCTTGCTCCTCATACTCATAAAGATCTTCACCACCTTCGTTCTTAGGCTTGCCGTCCGCCCCGTATGTGACCGGAAGCGCACCCGTCTGTTTCGCCGCAAGTATTGCGAAGGAAGGGTGTTTCACGATTACCGCTGCCCCCGAGGTATTCCAATTGAACAGTGTTGAATCTGATTTGAACTTCTCGTGAAGAACTTCTGAAAGCCCTTTGTCAAAAGGAAAGCCTTTGGGTTTTCGGGGATAAACGAAATACAGGTACTCAACATTCCCAGCTTCAGACCAGGATTTGAGCATCTGATCATTGACGTTGAGCAAGGTCCCGAGCTCCGTGTCGATCAAGGAAGGACTGAGATACACGGGGGCCCAGTCTTTCAGACGGTACGGCTCCGATTGCAGCTTGCCGGCAAAGACGGTGTTCCTCTCATAACTTTGTCGAAGTTCGTCACTGTTTTGGGAAGCCAGAAGTGCAAATGTCTCGAATCGCGGAGGAGGCACTTCCGCCAAAGAGGTTGTCCTGAAGCGACCTAAGATTGCAACCTGGCTGGGCGTCCAGATAGCGCCAAAAATATCATCGGAGGCGACGGCGAACTCGCGGAACGGAATTCTTGCTCGATCCAGCGCTGCTGGGTTGCGATGGGCCTCATCGAGAATGTTCGTCGGAAGGGTTAGCATGGTCAAGGTACCGTCTGCCGACTCAAATGCGCCTATGCTGGTATTGGCGGAAATTTCCGGCCAGGCGGCGAAGTGTTGATCCTCGCTCCCATCGAGCCTGTGCCAGGAAAGCTTCGGATCTTCCATCCATTGGGCTATCTCGCTTGGCGATACATGAAGATTTGGAGCAAGCGACTGGGTCGTGGAAACTTCAGCTGAAGTAGCGGAGAGGTCGCCTCCAAAGGCTGTTCCAAAGAGAGCCTCGTGCAGCACGGCGACTCTATCTCTTAAAATCGAATCAGCAAGCAGATCCGAGCTCGTCGGATCCCCACACTTTACTTTCAAGATAAGATCTTCAAGCCATCCGTCGACGGCTACATACCATCGCCGTCTTTCCAGAGATATCAAGTCAGTGCCAAAAGTCCGTCTTACCAGGCTATCCAACTCTGCCTTCGATAAGGTCGGCGCGGGTTCTGACAGGATGATGATCAGAGTGCCATTCGTCCCGGGCGCGGCAGCAAAGCTTTGGTAGGGAAATGGATGCTTGTTCCGGAAATTGGCCCACGCTAAACAACCATCATTTGCTGCCGGGCAGTTGGCGGCATAGGGTTTAGCGGGACCAGTCTCTTTGATATCAGAGCGGTACTGGATGAACCCAACCGCTAGTAATAAGCAGAATGGAATTCCAAATACGGCGGCAACCCCTATCAGGATCTTCGTCCGCAATTTCATGGGCGACTTGATCGGTTTCAGCGTGGTTTGCGTTTGGGGATTTTGGCCATGGGTTGCAGATAAAGGCGTCCGGGGTACACCGGGCGTTTGGAAATCCGGCGGTGTTTGCGTGGTGCCCGTATTGGATGTTCCAGACCAAGCTACTCCAGGCGTAAACGGCGCTCCGTGTACTGTGTTTGTGTGCATTGTTGGCGACTGATTGCCTGGCCGCGGTGTCGCGCCCCATTGCACTCCAGGCACAGGGGGTGAAGCCGGAGCACTTGTGCCGAGCGCCTGCGCGTTCGGGGAGCTATGGCAAGTAGGGCAAGTGCGGCCTGCAGGGAGCGGTTGGCCACAACTGCTGCACACCTTGCCTGGGGTGTGTTTGCCTGTTTGAGTTGTTGCGACCCAATTCACGCCGGGTATTGGAGATTGCAAGCTTGCGCTGGCTGCACGCGCTGCTGGCGCGCCATCGCAAATCGGACAACTCCCGACTCCGTTTGGAAGCGGACTGCCGCAGCTGCTGCAAACCTGATCTGGGATTTGTTTGGCTGTTTGGGGCTGTCCCACCCATTCTACACCCGGTATTGGAGGCGCTCCGCTCGCGCCGGCAGCTTGTGGTGCTGCCGCTGCCGCAATGCAAGCCGAGCAATGGATTCCACCGACTGGCAACTCTGTACCACATTTTCCACAATAACTTGCCATATGCCATCTCCACTCCCCACATGTATGTGCCAACCGCTAATCCGTCTAATTCACGCATCTCCACTGGTTCACAGCCGAATGATTCCATTGATATTTCCGCTCATCTTACGATTTAGGGAATCCATCTTGAAAGTGTTCCGACGACCAATGCGAGGGTAGTGTGCCCCAACTCGCTGATTAGATCAATCCCTTAGTTGAAGACTTTCGACTACACCGGCGGTCAATCAGACAACACCTTCAAGTTGGCGAAATGACGAGAGGACTGTGATTGTCTAGGTATTCATAGCTTTCCTCAAGGCATCAGACACGAACAAATCCTGGAGATCTCGGCAAAGTTGTCCCGTTTCCGGGCAGGGGGCTGACGTTGATCTTGTTGCTTCGACCTACAACAAGAGTTATGCGCTCAAAATTGTTCCGCACGTAAGTATTGCGCGCTGACACCGGGTGCTGCACTTCGTATGAACGAAATCCCGGCGGAATTCCCTTTGAGGGATCTTGCCTTTGACCAAGTTCACCGCCATTACCGGATCCGACCGGTCTGGCCACCCGAGTTGAGAAGAAAGGAAAGCTATTCAATAAGGAAAGCGCAGAATGAGGATCCGAGTTGGCCGCGGGTTTGAAAGATGCTCCATGATCGTTGTCCATCGTCAAAATCATGATCTGCCGTGATTTCAATAGTTTCCACAAGAGGGCTTACAGCCGGGACTGCTATAACAGGGCGTCATGTTCCGGCTCCTCCTGGGTTTGTTTCGACGCTCTATCCGCTCTCGACGTGATCTCCTACTGGAGAACCTGGCTCTTCGCCAGCAACTCATGGCTCTGAAACGTCGAAACAAAAGGCTGCGTCTTAGCCGTGTTGATCGGTTGTTTTGGGTTGTTGCCAAGCGCATGTGGTCCAAGTGGAAACAGGCACTCGTGATCGTTACCCCCAAAACCGTGGTTCGCTGGCATCGTGCCGGCTTCCGGCTTTATTGGACCTGGCTGTCTCGCCATCGGACAGTCATTGGCAGGAAGCCAGTCAGCAAGGATATTCGAGACGTGATCTTCCGCATGGTGGCAGAAAATCCGACTTGGGGCGCGCCGCGCGTTCATGGCGAATTGCTCAAGCTCGGATTTGCCATTTCCGAACGTACGGTCTCACGATGGGTGCGGCGGGCGCCTACGAATCCTGAGCCAGCCCAACATTGGAATGCGTTCCTGCAGAACCATCGTGAGACCATCGCTGCCATGGACTTCTTCACGGTCCCGACCCTCTGGGTGGGAAGTTGCAGGCGAGATCTGCTGGACCACTCGTCTCGACTGGGTCTCCGAACTTGCTGTCCCGATCTTGAATCAGAAATTGTTGACGATGATCATAGTTCGCTACTATCACTTTTGACCGCACTCATCTCGGGACCGGAAAAGGACACGCCCGTGCTGAGGGTAAGAGTCGAGCAAAAACAGGGCTCGCGGATTCTGTCCTGCGCAATCGTATGGATTGGTTCGGCAATTTTGGACAGTTAGGAATACGACATGGCAGGTATTCTTAAGAAACATCTTTGACGTCGCCCGAAATTAAAGACACAAAAGCTTGACGGCGCCGACTAGATCAGGTATAAACCCTATCCTAGCACCCCCTCTTACGAATAAAAGTTGCTTTAGAAAGTGGCCGTGAAAATGAAAGCGCTTCTCTTCGTCGCAATTTGTATTGTGGCCTTCCTACCCGTCTTGCTAATTGCCATGCCTCTTCAAACGAACCAGTCCGGCGGTGATCTGGTCAAATGCGTCACTGATGACGAGAACTTCACAAAGTTTTACGACTTGTCCGCCCTAGTGCTGGCGTTTGTTCTGTGCTTGGTTCTTCCATCACTACTGCCGCGAGTCCCGCGCGTTGCGAATACCTGGCTATTGGCAGGCCCCGTTAAGAGATGGATCTTGTGCGGGGTGATCGGCTCGTTGATCGTCTTCCTTATACCAGTTTTTCTATTGCCGCAACTGGCTCGAGTAAGCGAGACATTTCGTCCGGGCGGGTTGTGGGTGCCACACACGCTGGGGAACATACGCCTGGAGTATCTCCAGTGTGATATCCAATCCGTTCCCAAGACCTATGGTCTGCTCTTCGGGCTAATGAGAAATCCCGGGGCGAACCTGATGATCAGTTATTGGCTGGATCTTCTTATTGTGTATGCGATTTACATGGCCGCATTCACAGGGATTTATTTTAGCGTCGTATGGACCACTGCGCGGCTGCGGTTTGCCGCGCTTGCAAAATGAGCCACAGCGTCATCGTCGCAGTAGGTGGTACGGGGCAGATGGTCCTGCATTATTATGCCCAGCTTTTTCAAATCCGCGCTGTTCCCGATCCGTTCCACGCGATCGTTGTGGACTCAGATGCGCTCCTGCCTTCTTTGAAGAAGCTGAGTGATTTCTGGAATGTGGCGCGAATGGCCAATCCCGAACCGCTTCTGGTGCCGAGGCTCGACTATTTTGCTGTCGCGCGCGACCTTGGCAGCACGGTACTGGAAGCGTTGGTGGGGAGAGACCTGCCGGCAGCGCCGAATCTCCATCCTGCCGAAGCGATATTTGACTCAACATCGCTGAACCAAAGCGTAAAGGAAGGGCTCTACGCTCGGCCAGCGCTTTCTGCTGTCCTGCAAACGGACTGGAGCCAGTTCCCTCTGGCGAGCCTCACCGGATTCCAGCGGGTATTGGTGGTAGGTTCGCTCATTGGCGGCACCGGAGGCGGGCTCATCGCCCCATTGCTCAGCCAGCTTGCGATGCGAATCAAGGCAGCACAAACCATCCCCCAGCCTGATATACGAGCAGTTTTTTTTGGCGAATACTTCGAGATCAGAGGCGATTCTCCCGTTCGTGACGCCAACCTGCGGTATCCATCCAACAAGCTCATGGTAGCGCGGTGTCTGAAGGACCTGGCGCCGCCTGAGCTGGCGTACTTTGCTTTCATCGAACCGGCTACTCCCAGACCGCGTAACCTGAATGATGAGCGCAGCCCCGTCAATCTTTCCTGGCCGGCACAAACCGATGCGATCTGGATTGGAGTCTCCGCCCTGGAAGAACTTCGCACGGACCGCACGGCGCCCAGAGATGGTTTTGACAGCAAAGAGAGAATTGGTCTTCCACTGCGCAATCTTGAGACTTGCACGACGATTTTGAACGACCGCCTCGGAGTTGCGCGCACGATCCATAAGAAGACAGTATTCAACCGCATGACTGCGGAGCCCTGGCTTACCACGTTCTATGGCCCTCAACTTCCTGCGATGTTGGCCAAAGCAACCGCAGTAGCAAAAGAGAAGCCGGCGTTGGGCATTAATGGAATCAGGAGCCTGGCTGGCCGGGTGCAGGCGGAGTATGGCGCGCAATGGAACGACCTGAGTTCTGTATTCCCGCTCACAAAAGAAAAGGCGGTAGGTCCGGCGGTCCTGCGCAATGCCGGATGGAGCAGCCTCAATGTTACTGTTCCGGGATTCAATTCGAGCCAGAAGGCGTTGACGAGCTATACCAGCGCACACATCCTTCACAACTCTCTGCGAGGAAGCGAAACGGAGAACAATCCGGTTTCCACGGTGCCCTTGGGCGACGCCCAAAACAGGCTTTCCAATCTCCTGACCCAGCAGAACTCCTGGGAAGCTTACACGCTATTTGGAGAGTCTATCCCGCATCTGCTGCATTGGGATTGGGCTTATCTATGGATCATGGAGCGGCAGTCGCCCAAGCCAAAGGCCTGGGAAGACAGGATCGAGGCCTGGCGGCGTTTGCTGTGCATGTTGCTCCTGAATGAGTTGCAGCTGGAAAGTGTCAGCATAGAGCGGCCATTGTTGGGCTATACGGACCAGCTCAATTTGCACAAAGTTGTCCTGGTCCGCTCGGAAGAGCATTTCGGCCAGACACCTATCGGTGTACTCAGTCCCACAGTGATCATCCGGCCCCTGCCTGAGCCGAACCGGTTCGATATTACTGCAAGCAAGCTGGCCACGAAGCTTCCGAAGCACTATGACAGATTACCGGGCGCGAGAGATCGACGGGCTGAGCTGTCACAAATGCTGGAGCTGGCGAACAGCAGGATCCGGGCGCTGGCAGCCAGACAGATACAAGACGGGGGCTCAGAGTTCGCTCCCAGGCTGCTGAATTTGCTGCAAACCAACCTGCGGATTACAAGGTTCGATCCTGTACCTAACGATTACAGGGGAGAGCCGCTGCCATATGCCGTTCCCCTCCTGGCGAAAGCGGATGCTTCTGCGTGGAGTGGCCTGGCCCTGACGAATCTTGCCCTGGACGCATCGAGCGGGGGCGAACGGCCGCAGTTTGTACCGAGATGCAGTTACACGGGGTGCCGCCATACCTTGACCTACGCGGAAACGGACGCGGCCATCGAGGTCTCCGGCAACGAGATTGTCCTGAAATGCGGAGCTTGCCCCCAGACAACCACCTTCCAATTAGAAGATTTTGGAATCTGGAACTATGGAAGCGCAACGTATGTCTGGAAGGAATTAGAGACCTTTGAGGGGCTAAGCGCGGTTCCGCTGCCGCCATCGCCTGAGATCAACGGTGACGAAGTGTGGTTCCGATGGAACGTAGCGCGCACAGGGGACTCTGTCCGGGTAAACCTGCGACTGCGCTTTCCTGGACAGACCCTGCAGAAGCTCCGGCCCGCTGACGTCAAGTATGGGTCTCTGCTGGTCCCGGGAGAATTCAGCGAGGTGAAAGCGCTTCCAATCCGTCCGGAATGGCTGTTCGCATTGAACCAAGACCCAATGCCCGCGCCTGAAATCGAGCGTGACGTGATTGTGTATCGTAACGTGCGGTTCCGGGGGATGAAGCATCCGGTAACTCTGGGTCGTTATCCCAAGGCTGCATGCACGGTGGTTCCAGAGCTTCAGGTCGGGATGTTTCCCAAACCGATGTACACGGGCTGGCGTCGCTACCGCTTCTTTTGCAGTGGACCGCAATCGGATCAATATCGAGCGCGCCTGGTGGCGGACACCTTGCAACCTGACGTTACCCCGCGCAAGCCGGCCGAAGTCCTGGAGACAACGGATGGCCTTCCACAGGCCATCGCGGTAGAAGGAACAACCCGTGGAGGTCTACCGGCCAATGTTGGTGCAACCTGGCTGCTTCCAAAAGTGACGGACAAAATTTCAGTACATGCTGTTCATGTGGGAATTGATTTTGGTACAACAAACACTGTTGTCTACGTCCAAGTGCCTGCCGGCGAGGCCATTGAAATGGGGCCGGAAAACAGGCGCGTGGTCATTCAGCGGTCAGACCTGGTTCGTGCGGCCAAAGTAATTGCAGGCGCGGGGGAAGCACGGGCATCCTTCCTGCCTGCACAACCGACTGCAAGCAAAGATGCCACTGACCCCACCCTGATTCCCTCGGCACTCTGGTTCTCAGAAGAAAATGCGAGTAATCCGATCCGCTGGAAATCCGATCCTCCGTCACGCCAACATCAGGCGATATACCGGCTGAAGTGGAGTAGTAGTTCAAGAACATATCGCGAACGATACCTTGATGAGCTGTTGTTTTTGGTCCTTCCAGCTTCTTTGAACAGACTCTTCCCTGGTGAGAAGGCCAAAGGTAATTGGAGAATTGGATTTGCCTTTCCACTGGCTTTTTCTGGCGCTCAGCGCCAGGACTACGGGTTCCTGTATGAAACTCTTCGTCAGAACGTCGACCAATATACTTCCGGTCCGGTAGAGGTTAAGAACGTCAACGAATCCTTCGCCTGTGTACGGGCCCTGGGTCAATTTCGAGAAGGCAGCGTTCTTCTGATTGCAGACCTCGGTGGAGGCAGCCTCGACGTGGCACTGTTTGAGGTTGAGGCTTCCGCGCAAGGCGAAAGTGTTCCCAAGTTTTTCCAGGTGGGATCTGCCAAGATCGGTGGGGAATCCTTCGTCAAAACCATTGCCGATAAAATGGGCTCGGATGAGATATCTCGCAACGAAAAATATTCAACGTTCCGGGATGCAATCATGGCCGGCAGGGTAGCAGAGGAGTTCCCTGGCGGCGGTTTCGATAGCGTGGCTAACCGCTTTCTAACGATTGCCCAGGAGCTCCTGCGAGTCATGGTTGCGGCATTTCAACAAAAATACCCAACCCGGGCCGTACGGCTTGTCCTCGCGGGAAACGGCTGGCGCATTGCAGAATTCACTGCCAACACTCCTCTGGCCCAGAACGCAGCGAAAGGTGAGTTGGCCCGCACGTTGCAACAGTTTGGGATATCTGACTTCTCGATATATGAAGGAGAGGTAAACATAGCGCCTAAGCATCTGGTGGCAATTGGAGCGCTGGAAAATGCCGGTCCTACAGGACAGAGTGAGATCCCGGGCGCGATTAACGAGGTAAGAATGCCGTCTGGGCGTGATGTTCGTCTAACGAATACCGGCAGCGAAATAAAATGGAGTGACCTGGTGGGACCTGCTGTAGCTGACCTTCCTCTGGGCACAGGAGCAGCTCACGTAGAGATTACCCGCGTGAGTGGGCCCCCGGCGCCGAGTTCCTGGCAGCAGCGACTTGACTTTTCGATGCCTAAACTGAGCAGTGATCCCACGGATGAGTACATAAGCGGCGAATTCGGCTTCTCTGGCGGACGAATCCAAAAAGGCCCGCTGCAGATCATCTTGGAAAAATGGGCGGAGAAACTCTCATGAAGTGTCGTTGGACGGCGCTGCAGCTCTGCGCGCTGATCGTCTGGATTGCGCTGGGGACCAGCAAGGAACAAGCGGTGGCGCAGAGTGGTTCTCCCCAGGGTGATTCGAACCATGTCCGGCAGGTGCTATACGACCACCTGCGCCCGGACAAGCCGCCTCTTCTGAAGGTCCAGGTATTGGTAGATACGTCGGCCTCGATGAAAGGGTTCAGGAAGAACCTGCCGGGGCTTCTGCATGCGGTGGATGAAGGGCTGAGTTACTCCCGCGATTTGTATTTCTCCATACAGTCGAAGAAAGCATGTTTCTTTGATCAGAAAAGAGGGATCTTCGATTGCCAGCCGCGCGTCGACGGCGTGCAGGTTCCCGAGGCCAGCGGCTATACCAATCTGGACCGGGCAGTGAAGAGCGCGGGAGACTATGGGCTGAGCGTGATCTTTACCGACGGCGTGCCTTCAGGGCTTTCATCGGGCAAGGAGTGCGTAGGCAGCGGCGTGGATGCGGCATGCGTCTCGGACGCGCTTAGCAGCGTCCTTCGGGGTGCTTCGGGCACGGACGCCAGCCTTTTGCGCGGTGCCTGGATTGTTCCCATTGTGACCATGTACGAGGGGATTTTTTTCGCGGAACAGCCGATTAATCCCGGTGATTTTCAGGCTAGTGTTGCGGAAGCCAAAATACGCGAGGACCTGGGCGTGAATGCGCGCATTGACAATCCGCGCAAAGGCAATGACGGAACTTTGATCTTTGATTACCAGGGTCCGCGAATACTGCTGGCTCTTGTGGTGGGAGAGGTAGCGCCTAGCCGGGCCTTTCTGCAGGAATTCGTCAACCACACGAATTTCAGTCTTCTCAGCACGCTGAGCGAAGCAAAATCCTATAAAGGGGGAACGGCAATCCTGCCGGTGGTTGAGGTTTTTCCGAGCACAGTTCCGCCTGAGCAATATCAGGTCTGCCAAGAAACCAAAGACCAGCGCGGGCGGATTGAAGGCGACCTTGTGAACTGTGCTGTGAGCTCTGCCAACGACTTCCGCCTGAGCTGCCTGCCCAAACCGTCGAGCGCGCACTTGCAGCTTTCCACAAAGGATCCCAACCGGCCGCTGCGCCTGGATTTGCTGGCTCCGGCCAACCTGTCATTTTCCGGGCACGGCACCATCCAGAAGGTCACGCTGGCAGGCGGGAGCGCGGGCGGTTCTCCATCAAGATTGACCATTCAAATCGCCTGCAACGGCAAACAGCCGGTGCATTGTGGGACGCCAGAAGCGCGCTCTGAGCTAACCTCGACCGGGGACATGCAGGCGGCGGTGAATGAGTTGTCTTCGCCTGTTTCGGTGTTGGGAAACTACATCCAGAAGCTGGCCACCACTCAGCCGGCGGTCGAGCCGCATAAGATTTATGGTCTAGCTGACCTGCTGGAAAATTTCTATCGCCGCAACCTGCCAGAGTCCAAGTCCGTATTTGCCACTCTGCAGTTCTGCCAGGAGTAGCTGTGTCGGCAATACTTCAATGGTTTTTGGGCCAGCTACTAGCCCGGTGGCCAGTCGTAGTCATCTTCTTCGGTCCAGTTCTGATCTATTTTTTCGTCACGTTTTGGAGAGTAAGAAAAGAAACAAAGGAGTGTCTGCGATGGGCAGAGCTGAAAAAAAAGCGCACCCAAAAGTCTGTTTCGCCTTTCGATCATGGCTTGCTTGAAGCATCACTTAAATCCGAAGCCGACAAAAGCTCGCCTTCTGGCTCGCATGTCGATAGCTCAAAAGACGCAGCTCCAAACGCCTACATCACCGACCAGTTGGGCGTATTTCTGGACGAAGCCGAGCGTTGGCGAATCCAGGGAATTGTCGTACCGATGACAGACTACTCGGACCGCATCGACTCGCTCATTGAAGGCTTTGTTGACCGGCTGCACAATGCCGTCAATCTTTTTCTGGTTGCGGGCCTGGCGGGGACTTTCTTTGGTATGGCCGAGTTCGCACGCCAAGCGTCCGTCTTGCAACAGGTACCCGATTCGAGAGACATTCTCGAAGCTCTGCGGACCGCTCTTGGTCACTCTTTTCCCATCGGTTTTCTGGGGCTTACACTGACTATCCTTTTTCACCCGTTTGCGAGTTACTGGGAACGCAGATTACGCGAGGCTTCCACAAGCGCCGTCAATCAAGCATTGCACTTCCGTACCGCCTCCCTGAAGCAAGACAGCTTTGAAGGGTTGGCGCTGGCGATGCGTGAACTGCCACAAGAAATGGCGAAAGCCCTGATGCCGGCGAACCAGAACCTGATTACACAACTGCAGCCGCTGGTGGATCTGCCCAAGGCCATCCAGAAAAACAACCAGGAGTTTTTGGATCCGCTGAGGGAGCTGTTTGCGCAGTCGCGCAAGGAATGGAAGGAGACGGTCGGCAAATTGGACCGGCAATCGGAACGTGTGTCTTCTGCGATTGCCACGCTGGAGCAGCCGATCCAGCGCCTGACGGCCAAGATCGACGACATTGGGGCACTGATTTCCGCCATGGCCAATGTTACGGAGAAGGTCCTGGGCGATGCCCAGAGAATCACTGCGACAACGGAACAGCTGCATGCCAGCGTTGAAGGAACGGCCAAGGCCCTGGATGAGTCAGCGGCAAAGCTAAGCAGCCTGCCTGAAGCAGTCCGCACAGATATGTCTAATTTGCACGAGGTGCTGCGCGATCGGATAGGTTCCTATTACGAGCTACTTGGCGAGAGATACGTAAACGAAATTCGTGAGCTTGCTGCAAGCAGCGCCGGGAACATAGCCGAGTCCGCTACTAAAGGAAGCTTGAAATTGCAGGAAGCAGCACAGAGCCTGCAAAACATGGCGGAGTCGGTAACGCCACAGCTGAAGGGTGCGATGGAAGAAGGCGCCAAACGGCTGCAAGTCTATCTGGAACAGTTTGACACGGCGTTTCGGCAACACTTTCCCCAGGCCGTGGCCGATCTGCAAACCAACCTTATCCGGGCGTCGGCGCAAATCGAGGCTGCGCGCGCAGTGCTGGAAGGAATGACGGCCGCAGGCACGCTGGCTGCTGAACATGCACAGCAATGGAGCAAAGTCGAAAAATCGCTGCAGGAGCTTGGAACGGTTTTGCACGCTGAAATAGTCCAGTTTGAACGCTCCGCCACAGTCCTTCAGGAGTCAGGCCAAACGCAAACCAAAGCGTCACAAAGCCTTGACCGGTCCATCACCGCGTTGGACCGTTCCGTGAGCACACTCGAATTCTCCGTCAAGGGAATGAGGATACCGCAATCGCGAGCTCCCAAGCCGTCACTCTGGAAATCCGTGAAATTGCGAGCCCAACATCTGTTCAGAAAGAGTACATAATGGCCCGCAACCGGCTCAATCCGTGGCCTTCCGTGGCTGACCTTTTCTCTGCCCTCACGGTGACGGCATTTGCTTCCCTGATTTTTGTGACCATCGGGGCCGTGATTGTGGACGATAACAAAAAAATTGAGATAAAGGCAGTCCAGGAATTGGCAAACATTTTCAAGGCCCAATATCAAGGCGGGAAGGACCATCAGATCACAGTCCATCAGTGTGAAGACCGGGAGGGCGACCAGTGCATCGAAATGCAATTTCGCTTTGTTCCCAGCCTCAGTGACCTGCATGTGGATGGGATAGATCAGGTTAATGAAGCGTGCCGCGTTTACAAGGATTCGGTGGAGAAAGTGATGCAACAAATGAAAGCGAAAAATCTAGCGTTTGATCGCTCTAGTCTAGTCCTGGTAATCGAAGGCCACACCGACGACAGAATTCCTCCGGCTTTGAAGGGTGAACGGGAGCAATTTCTTTATAACTGGAAGCTCAGCTCCGAACGAGCAGCGAGTGTCTTGTACCAGTTCGATAAGTGCGGTGTTTCACAAAAAACCGGATTCAGAGTTACATCTGTAGGCTTGGCGAATACCGCCCAGTTCTGCAACGATCCAAATCCAGATACCAAATGCCATGAACAGAATCGTCGCACTACCTTGCGCATTCGTGTGGAGCGCCACATCGATTTGGGGAAACATTCCCCTTAACCTCGCTTTTATCAGAGAATCAGGTCAACTACAAATAGAAGCTCTTGAGAGCTTCTGAACGGGCCAGGATCAGAGTCGGCTGGAAGCGCAGATAAGAATCAACAACATTTGGCCCCTTGAAAGGAAAACAATGGAATATGCGCCTAGCAAATCTGCGCGCTTCTTGCGCAACACCAGGTGGCCTATTGGCGGCGTTCAGCAAACCCTTTTGAATTGAATTGTCAGCACTGAACTACATGGGACCAGTTCGGAGACGGCATGCTCCTTAGAAACCGGGTCGCCGAGACGCCCCAGAAGTCTTAGGGCTGTCAGGCTCTGGTCACCCGTCTGCGCCAGTCCACCGAACTGCAGGCCGCGCAGCGCAATCAGCGTCTTCTGGTCACCGACCCGCAAGTGCTGGACTCCTTCACCGCCATCCTGGCACTGTTGGCCTCCCAGATCCGCGCTCTGGAAACCGCCATTGCCCAGCTCATCGCTGCCGATCCGCCGTGGCAGCAACTGGACCAGGCTTTCCGTTCCATTAAGGGCGTAGCCGACCGCACCGTCTCCCGGCTCATGGCCGAGATGCCGGAGATCGGCACCCTGTCCAACAAAGCCATCTCCAAACTCGCCGGTCTGGCGCCCCTGGCTCGCGACAGCGGCAATCACCAGGGCAAACGCCCGGTGCGTGGCGGCCGCAGCAACGTCCGCGCCATCCTGTTCGTGATGGCCTCCGTGGTGCGCCGCTACGATGCCGACCTCGCCGCCTTCGACCGCCGATTGAACGCGGCGGGAAAACCCAAGAAGGTGATCCATATTGCTCTGACTCACAAACTCCTGGTGCGGCTCAATGCCAAGGCCCGCCAAGTCCGCAATCCGCAGGCGCTTCCCTGCGCTATGACTGCCAGTTAGTCCAGCAGCAGCAGCCGGTTTGGGGGAAAGTGGGAAACGCCCGAGCGTTTTCCAAGGCGGCCCCGCGCCGCCGTCTTTTCCACAAACTTCAAACTCAGCCCCTTGACAAAACAGACAGTCGCTCCCTTCTTCAGGTCCTCGATTTATGCCGTAAACTCGCTCTCGCCGTGTATCAGTTTTTGGTGGGCCGCTCACACTATGATCCACCCTTCTTTATAGGCCGCACGGATCGGCTTACTGTCTGATGGTGGCGACCAGTGCGTCGTTGCGTGGACGCGTTTATCGGCATGGGGACAGCCGTTATTTCGACGACATAGTCCAGGAATGGCATGAACGGTGTAACCGCAAACTCGGCCCGCTCCCGAAGGACAGGGGCCGGTGGCGGGGCCGAACGGATGAGCCTGACCGCTCCGTCCCAGGGATCGACAACAAGCCTCGAGCCCAGCGGGAGCGCAGCGATCTGATCAATAAGTTCCTCGTCGTGTTCTGGGACTACACGAAACATCCCATCATTACGCACGATTTGATCAACATCTGCGATGTGTTCCCCGAAATGCGGCTGAATCAGGTTCGACAGCTGCTTTGCATGGGCCCGCAGTGCTTCCATGACCAGCCCACCTTCTGCCATTTTTTCTTTGTATGGCGACTGTTCAAGGATTTCCATCGCTTTTGCATCAGCCGCCGCTTCTTCCTGTCGGCTGTGATGGAATCGCAGCTTTGCCAGCAGTTCGGCATCGCTAATCCTCAAAACATCTGCGAATGCGAGCTGCGTGTCTACTTTCCGGTGTCCAAGGAGATTATGTGAGAGTTGGTGCGCCAGCACGATAGCGAGAGCAGACTCGTTTGGCATCACGTCAATCAACCCGCGGCTGATGACGATGGTGTTCCCGACCGTGAACGCTTCCAGCCGGGTTGTTAAGAGCACCCGGCAATGCACCTGCTGCCCGAGAATCAATTTATTCGTGACAATCAGATTCGTCAGAATCTGATCCAGCATTTTCTCGACTTCACTTGGAGTACCGAGCAATCTGGCTTGATAGAGGCGTTCCAAAACGTTTGCTTCGGCCTCGTTCTCAAACAACCTCTGGCTCTGCTGAGGCGAGGGCCATTGCCCCTTCCTGTCGTCGGTTGTCAAAGGCGATCCATCAAGCACAATATCGGTAAACTTTTGCTGCTGAATGCCCGTCCTGTTGTAACCCCAGAATCGGATCTGGCCCTTCACGACCGGCGATTCCGGTGCGTCTAGCGGAGGAACTTCCTCGACATACGCATAGGCGGGCACCCACTGCTTCTTGGTCACATTCACACGCCAACTGTCGATGCGGAACCGAGAATTCTTGGCGCGGAGTGCAATAAACAACTTATCGACGCTGGTATTCATTCCCGTGAACCGCACGATATTCCACGACTTATCTTCAAGGTATATACGGCCGGTGAACCCGTCGCCTTCGGGGTTAAGTGGCTTCACGTCGTAAACCAGGCAACGGACAGCGCCGAGGAAAGTGGGCCCGACGAATTTGTATTCGTAACGCTCGGGGCCGAGTTGCTTCCAATCGGGTACCATCACCTGGATAAGGCCATCGAGCAGTTGTTGGTCGTTGGTAGATTTCTGGATATCGTTGTCGCCGCTGTCTGCCGGGTAATTGAGGAGGTTTTCCATCACTGGCTTTTCACCCCACTTGAATCTGCCCAGAAGATAACGGTCGCTATCTATTACGAATCCGAGTTTGCCTGCGGGGATGAGGCGTTGCACGTAGATTTCGCTGAGCGGGGCTGCCTCCCGCAATCCCGAGGATAATGCACCCTCTGCCCGGAGACCGAAGGCGATAACATTCTTGTCTGTCGGCAGGCCGGCTGGACGCGTTTCCGCTGACTGTCCCAAAACCTGAGAAGCCAACACTACAAGAATAATTGCAAAACAATTGCAGGTCGCTAACTGCCGCATGATTCACCTCATTTCACGCAAGTTTGAAAATGACTCTGATGGTTGCGATTACATCGACAGGACGGCCCGCCTTGAGGGCAGGTCGACAACGGGTCTGGTTCACTGCGCCGACGGCTGCTTGATCAAGACCGTGGCCAAGGCCGGACAGAATCCTCAGAACACGCACTTCGCCAGACGCGGTCATCTTGACCTGGAGCACCACCTCACCGGTCACTTTCAGGCGCCGCGCTTCTTCGTTGTACGTAGGTGTAGGCGCCCACAATAATCGGGCAGCCTCGTCACCAGCATTCTGTGAAAGCGGCACTGCCTGATTCTGCCCGGGACGGGATGGAGTAAAGACATCGCTGAGCCCGATGGTCCCGACAGGCCCCAGTTGTCCATGACGTGCTGTCCCACTGTCTAGACTGCCTACCAAGACCTCACCTGAACCGGTATATCCGATCGCCGACAGCGGTTTGCCACTGAAATGATCAAGTGCTCCGATCTCCACTTTGCCCACCGGCAACTGGACTATCTTCCCTACGGCCGAAGCGCCATTGGCAACCGTTCTGGCCGCTACTGGCGCGCGCATTCGGGCTCGGCCGGTCTCTGCTGCGAGAGGTTTCTGAGGCATATAAAGCTGCATCACCGAAAGGCGCTCTGGTGCAATCGCTCTCGACAAGGAAGGCCCCGGAGGCAGAAAAGTAACAAGAGCGACAATCACAGCGTGTAGGACGGCGCTGAACACTAAATAGAATCCCGTTCGGCGCTGACCTGTTAAAGCTCTAGAGAATAGTTCATTCAGGGCGCCTCTATTCTGCGCAGGGCCGTCGATACCGCTATAAATTCTCCCGGTGGGGTCGGACACACTCTCCTCCTTTGTATGGATTACAGCTGAGCATCTCGCGCCACGGACCCTGTGCGATCTTCTGCCCAAGATGCTCATTGTCTGCGGACTATTCCGGACACCGTCACCGAGGTCAGACGGCGATTGGCTTTAATAATCGTCGCCTTGATCGTATGGTTGTTGTATATTCCCTTGCCCGCGAGATGCACTGGGCTGAAAGTCCACGTGCCGTCAGGGTTAACCCGCGCTTCTCCGTCCTGTATGTACCAGGCATTGGTCAGTACTTCGACCTCAATTGTGCCGGCGGGGTCTGCGCCGACACCTGAAACCGTAAGGACTTCGCCTGGAACTACCGCATTCGAGCGCGGAATTGTGATCTGGAACTGCGCTGCAGCCGATCCTGCCGTAGGACGACAAGCGAGCACGACGAAGATTGTTGAGATAAGCAGCACTGTACTGAGGATATGTTTCATGGTTGGTCTGGTTCCTTTCTTAAAGAACAATTTTCTTGCAAAACAACTGCCGCCTTACGAATGGCGAGATATAAACCGTAGCGCTTTGAATTATTTTTGAGGGTTGCGTCACATCGAAGACTTCTACTGTGACCCGCGTCTCAAGAAGGGACATATCCGCCAAGACTTCGGCTGATCCATTGCTGTCAAAATCAGCGTAGGTAACACGGTTTCCACCAGATTCTCCTTGGAAGCCGATGGGCTTCAATCTCAGTTTCAGATTTTCCGCGAGCGTTGGATAAGGTGGGTGGTCACTGCGGAACGCAACTGTCAGACATCCTGAACCGGGAATCAAGGGATCGACAATGCAAGCGATGCCGGTGAAGCTCAAAGCGGTCAACGTCAACACCCTGATCCAGGCCTCCAATTTTTGCGACTTGGGGCGGCCGAGCCTGAGGATTGCGGAAGCATCGTGACATTTCAGCCAGGCTGAGCAGAGGATCAAAGCCCCACCGCCAAGGAACTGCAGCATAATGACGTTCATGTTCAACACCCTCCTAATCCAGGCGTTCGACACTGGTTTTGCCGAAAGCATCGACGTCAGGGATGCCGCCTCCCTTCAGCGCATAAAGCACAACTCCGAGGACCATCCGTCATCAAAATCTAAGCAACTGTCGGCCAGATTTTTGTGTGCGCGAGCTCTTCTGACGTTTACAATTTCCATGCAAAACTCAACTTCACAACGGACCTACTATAATGAATAAACGGCGTTCGAAGGTGAGCAGTCTCGCGCCCGATTCTGAGCAGCCCAAAAGCGCGCTGCGTACGTTGCGTCTACTGGTTCGAAATGGACTACCTCGAGAACATACGATCGAATCGCCTAGCCAGCTTCAAGCCGAAATTCACAAGGTTCTAGAAAGCCTTGAACCATCTCTGTCGCGGTTTTCTCTTCTCGACTCATTGATGTACCAAAGCCTTCTCGCGGAATCTCATGCCATGTTCGGACGAATCGACGATGCAATTAAGGTTCTAGAGCCAGCACCAGGAAAAGGTCCTGCTGTGGAGATGCTCAGCTTTCTGGACGCGTCCGCCAGGGCAGGGCGCGCACAGTTGCCCGAAAACTACTTGGCAGACAAGAAATTACTGCGGCAAGCCATTTGGCTGTTGATGAACTACCTCTTTTTTCGATTTTATGAGAAAGGTTCTTACGAGCCTTGCCTTCAACATCTTACGCAGCTTGAAACAGTCATCCTCGGCGATTTAAAAAGCGCTAACCACATACCCAACGGAACGTTGTCACGGTTGTATTATTATCGCTCGCACTGTTTCAGGGGCCTTCGGAGATTCGTTGACGTCGAACGGGATCTAATGCGGTCTCAGGAACATGCGAATCAGCGTCTCAAACACAAGCTGAATTCGCCAGCGGCCCTAAGCGAAAGCCAGAACATATTAGGTAAGAAAGCTATAGATCCCCTGTCGATAAGCGAGCATCGAGATTTTGCGATCATTTGTACTGCGCGCATCCTTGCTTTCGGATTTGGCTGGACTGAACTTAATCGCGGGCGCTTATCAAGGGCGAGGCGATTGTTGCTCAGCGCTGAGACCCTTCTGCTGCCTAGCGGGCATCAAGCAATGAAACAACTGGTGCAGTTCCTGTTGGCGATCATTGAAAGGCGCTTAAGCACACCCGGAAGCCCTGAATACGAGCAGGCCATCCTGAATATCAAAATGCAGCGTGAGATATACGCGTCTATGAAGTCCAGCGTAGGCGAACTTCGTGCTGTGCAGGAGTTGGCGCGTGCATACTTGGATTGGGTGGACTTGCTGGATTGGTCCACGAAGCAAAACGATCACGAGCAACGACGAAGTGTGCTTCTTAACGAAGCACGAACTATTGGTGATCAATTCAAGGAACTCAGCGAAACCGCTGAGGCCCACTGGAAGTGTCGATATAAATTCATTGATGTGCGCCTCGCCTGTCAACTCGACAACCCACGTTATGACATTGAGCGGAAACTTCTGGAGCTCAAAGAGCTTATCGAGGATGGTCAGCCGGAATTTGAAATCCCCTATCACGTTTTGCAAGGTTATGTTTTCAACCGCCTGGCTAAATGGGCATCTTCTATAGATCCGTTGCAAGAAGCCCTCAAAGGCATCGGGAACGATCCCTTGCTGGAAGCCGAGATCAGGCTTCTGCTTGCAGAGTCGTTTGTTGGCACAAATAATCTGGTTAAAGCAGAAGAGGAATCTTCACGCTGGGCGACTCTGAGCCAAAGCGTGCAAAATTGCTACCTGCGAAATTTCGCGGCCCATGTCGACGGCATAATAGAGTCTTCCAGACGCCCTTTTCACATCGACTTCTATGGGGGCCTTGATCTAGACAAGAATACGAAGAATTTGGAGATATGGCTTTTGCGAACAGCTCAAAAGAGATGCCCGGATGCGACAGAAAACGATGTTGCGGACCTTTTGAGAACTACACGCTCGAAAATTAACCGAAAGCGACACAAATATGGCCTGACCTAAATGACTCCAAAGCCTGTTGGGCCGGCGGGCTGACTTATTTAAGAGGAATAATTAAGGATGCGAGCTACGCCAGGCATCACCTCTTGATTTAGGCGATTTGTGGCAGATAGATCAATCACCCTCCCTTTGCCGGCACATCCCTGATCCAGGTAGGTTTTGAACCGTCCGGCCACCCCACAAACTCTCTTTCGAAATCTCCTTATACTTAGGGTGAGTGATCATTTTCGTTACCCTTACAGAGGTCAAATGGGGGAGACACCAGACATGACTCTTAGAAATACCGGGATTACCTGCATTGCTCCGGCCGGCAGGCTTAAAACACTGCGGGAGGTTAACGAGCGGAGTCGCCAATTCTGGCTTGCGCAGTCTGTACGCATCGAGAGATGGATGTCGGACGAAGCCGTTCTTTGGAGCACCATACACAATCTTGAAGCGCAACAGTTATTGCGAAAAGCGCCAGGCGATCAGATCTCCTTTGAAAAGGCTCTGGCCGATGCTGATGAGAGAATCTACGGTGTCGGCCGACTTTTCAAACAATTTCGAACGAATCTATCCAAGAAAGGAGGCGCAGCGACTAAGACTGACGGCCTTCGACGGCTAATTCTGGAGATTGTTCGAAAGAACAGAAATATAACCACACCGCAACTGCTTGATTGGCTTGAAAGGCATAAAGAAGGCACCGTTGTTTTTGAGATCGACGCTGCCACTGGACTCGCCGAAGAGAAGAAGAGAGCAATTCACTTTACTGAACGGGGAACGGAAAAATCATCCCCAATCTCCGGCCTGAAAGACCGGCTGTCAAGAGCGAAGAGGACAATCGCAAAAGAAGAAATCACTTCGCGCTAGCCGGGCTCGCGCGAAATCGGTCCCTAGCATGGATTTCAGAGCGGTACTACTCGCTCAAATCCATCGCTAGAGGTATCGATGAAGCAACTACAAGGTTTTCTTCAGCTAACAATTGTCTACCTGCCCCTTAGTGCTCTGCGCATTAATCCCCACAACGCCAGGACACACTCGAAACGCCAGATCCGCCAGATAGCCGCCAGCATCACAGAGTTTGGCTTTCTTAACGGCATTTTGATCGATGCCAATAACCTGATCATTGCCGGTCATGGCCGCGCGGAAGCCGCCAAGCTGTTGGGGATGGAACTGGTTCCGACGATTCGCGTGGAAAACCTGACAGAAGACCAGATCCGCGCGTATGGCTACTCGGTCACAATCCGGCCACGCAGATCATCTGTGCCAGCTACGGCCAGGATCTGGCCGACAAGCACGCCAGAGACTGCCGCACGGTGATGGCGAGCACCTTTTATCGAAGGCTCTTCCCCGGGACCCGGCTCTCTCCGGATAAACAGGCGGTCAACGAGTTCATGACCACGGAACAAGGCTTCCGGATGTCAACCTCCGTGGGCGGGGTCTTGACCGGTCGGGGAGCGGAGGTCATCATTCTTGACGACCCGCTGAAGCCCGACGAGGCCCTGTCTGCAACCAGGCGAACCAGTGTTAACGAGTGGTATAGCAACACTCTCCTAAGCCGGCTCAACAACAAGGAGACGGGCATCATTATTATTGTCATGCAACGGCTTCACCAGGACGACCTGGTGGGCCACGTATTGGAACAGGAACATTGGGACGTTTTATCGTTCCCTGCCATTGCCGAAGAGAACGAAACTCATCTTATTGAAAGTCCGTGGGGTCGGCGGCTGTTTCAGCGCAAGCCCGGTGAAGTCCTGCAACCCGAACGTGAATCCAAACTCGCGCTCGACGCCATTCGTCGGACGACTGGAGAATATGACTTTGCCAGCCAGTACCAGCAGAGTCCGATGCCTCTGGGCGGCGCGATCATAAAGACTCAGTGGCTGAGATACTATGAGCTTGGTAATCTCCCCGAACGGTTCACCTGCATCCTGCAAAGCTGGGATACCGCCAATAAGAGCGGTGAACTTAATGATTTCAGCGTTTGCACCACCTGGGGCGCCGTTAACGATCTCTACTACCTGCTTCACGTCTTCCGTCAGCGTCTTAATTACCCCGATCTCAAGCGCGCCGTGCAAGAACAAGCTCGGCGACAGCACGCTCGCCTACACCCAGCCGATGTGGTTCTAATTGAGGATAAGGCGTCGGGAACGCAGTTGATCCAGGATCTAAAGATGGATGGGGTGCTCCACATAAAGCCGTATGATCCACCTCCGGGATCGGACAAACTCTTGCGGCTCTATGCCCAGTCGGCGGAATTTGAGAACGGCCGCGTGCTGCTGCCGCGCTCGGCCCCGTGGCTCGACGAATACGTCCGCGAACTAACCGCCTTCCCGGGCAGCAAGTATGACGATCAGGTGGATTCCACATCCCAAGCGTTGGAACACCTGAAACTCAACAGATCACTCGTGGTTTGGGCACGGCTGGGGAGAGATTGAAGCAGGAGCTAAGATACACGCAACGCGTGATGGCCATCACGTCATTTGTCTTGGCCAATTAGATACAGTTTTTCATGGTTTGCTGTAGTCAACTACCAAGCCATGATCTATTGATCTCAGCATCTAAACACCCCTTTGAGAGCTAGATTCCTGGCCGGATTGCATTACCCCCTGTAATGCCGTGGAGGAACTACAGCCAAGGTCGCCGCGTCTATAAAGCTCCGATGTGCTCGCACAACCAGTGTCCAAAAGATAGGTAGAAGGATAGGGAGTACAAAATGAAATCTAGCAGAGTCGCCTTCGTTGCAGTAATTTTGGTGCAAGCCGCGTTGATGTTTGGTCAAACCCAGCCGAATCTGGAAACCGGCTACAAGCCTTACGGCTCGCATGATGTCACCAGCATCGATTCGATCAATACCATGAACGGCGACCTGCAATTGCACATCGGATTACCCTTTAATTATCCCCAACGCGGGGATCGGCTTGCGCTTCCGGTCTATCTGCACGCCAACTCAAAAGGCTGGCACGCGAACTCATATTCCTACTCATGCGGCGGCTCATGTACAGCTTTCGGCTGGGGGAACCCGCCCGGCGGCATTCAGCTTATTACCTCCCCGACCATGGCTATTAACCGCGTGTGGCAATCCGACGCCGCCTATATAAGCGGCGCCATGAGCTATTACCACGGCGGTTATTACATCGTGACCCGGGATGGAGCGAACCACGTGCTTTCAGGCAACCCTGCCACGGCCGATTCCATGGGTGAGCCCTGGTCCTTTGATGCCAGTGACACCAGCGGACTTCATTTAGAGCTGAGCGGCCCGCTAGGCCCTGGCGGGGTTCCCAGCACAGCGATTGTCACAGACCGCAATGGGAATCAGTATCAGTTCGGGCCCTGGGGCGGCAGGTGTAGAAGCAACGCGAACGCGGGCGCCGAAGGCGCTATGCCGCACGCGCTCGGCGGGGGGTGGAATCTCAACAATTACGGGCAAGACACCATCACAACCTGCAATCAGCGAACTGTGGCGCAAAGTATTAAAGACAGCAATGGAAATGTCATCAATTTCGACAGCTTAGATACGCTTGGCCGGAGCCCTTATTCTGGGTCCTCGACCACTGACTACAGCGGCTGCGTTGGCGTGGTGAGCAGCGCGATGATCTACAACTTCGCGGCCTATAACGGCGGCTCTGCACAACTAAAATTGTGCAGCACCACGCCCAATGTGGCCACCGCTTTCAACGTGCCGAACGTCGCGGAATACCCGACGTGGCCGGGCGCCACCAATAATGACTATCAATGGCCGACACGTTCCTGGGTAACCACTGCCATCCTTCCTGACGGATCGAAATATACCTTCAGCTACGACAATTACGGCGAAATCACTGCCATTGGCTTGCCCACGGGCGGGTCCATCAGCTACACGTGGACGACGATCGCGCTCAACCCTTGCACCGACCCTACCCCCGTGAGCCGTGCCGTCGCCTCCCGGTCGTTCAATGATGGGCTGGGACACACCCAGACCTGGTCTTACGTCTACAGCACACTTTCAGCGAATAGCTTAATGACCACGGTCACTGATCCGAACCAAAACGACACGGTCCATATCTTCAGCCCCACAGACAACTCTGGTTGCATGTTGTACGAAACCAGCACGCGCTTTTACAGCGGGTCAAGTAGCAGTGGACCGCCTCTCAAACAAGTTGACACTCATTACCTCAGCGTACTGGTTCCCGATGACACTGGTTATCCCGCCAGCATGGTTGGCAATGTCGTTCCTGACAGCGTTAAGACCTCCGTTTATCCCAGCAACAAGATGACCCAGGTCACGAAGAGCTATGACCCGCCGCAATCTTCTACGGGTGTAATCTTCGGCAATGTGGTTACGGAAAAGCTCTACGACTGGGGGCCGGGCGGCCCTGGCTCCGGTCCAGGTGCCTTA